>JAHLFG010000078.1 GCA_018883895.1 Candidatus Anaerobiospirillum merdipullorum | reverse complement strand
GGATTTGCCGCCGGCTTCCTTCACCCTGCCCCTCACGGGACACAGCTTGCCTTAGGCTAGGTCTTGGCCTTGTCAGCCCGACCACGGGACTTTCACCCGCAAGAAATATGCACATGCCGTGCGCACAAAGTTAGGGCAGCTTACGCTGCCCTAAATCCTTATGTGTAGATTGTTTTAAGCTGAAGTTTTATTTGTTGTCTGCCACCGGCCCTTCGTCCTGCGTGGCGCGCTGTAAGGTATCTTCACTAGCTGTAGAGATGGCCGCGGGCACGACTTGCGACTGCATTTGCGCTTGCTCAACAGCCTTATCGACCTTATTGCCATGCACTAATTGCGACAGTGCACGCTCTAACATTGCCACCGCCACATAGCGGTTGGTGCAATCGCGAATGGCCTGCAAGAAGCTGAGGTACATCTCCGAGGAGTGCATGCTCACATGAGAAGAGCCAATCGTATCCACGAGGGCCATCTGATACTTATCGATGCTGCGATTGATCTTCTTGCCATGCTTAATAAAGGCTTCTACCGAGGCACTATCGGGATTAACCGCCACATGATGCATATCCTGCATCAATTGTTGCAGACGAGATAAGAGATCAAATAAGCTCTCCTTCATCTGACCATTAAAAATGGTATGACGATTGGCCACGTGCTCCACCGCCTTATCAATGCAATAGCGCATCGACTTGGAGGCCTCACGCATATTGGAGAAGGCCAAATAGAAGAAGTGCTTGGCATCCACGGTACCGGCCGCTTCAATATCCGAGTTCTTCTCTAAGGCCAAGTTATAGTACTCACTCCGCTCTTTGGAGATGGCATCGAGCACATTAGAGGCCTTGTTGCGTGCCTTACGTAACTTAAACTCATTGTCATCAAAGAAGGCATTGAGTGCACGCTCTAGGCAGACCGTATTTTGCTCCAGGAAGTTGGGCACTGCAGCAGACACGGCCGCTAAAATCTTGGAGTTATCGCCACGAGCTTCAATCACCGAGGCCACAGTTTCAGTGGTCTTGGCCTTAGAGAAGTTGGTGCGAATAATCACCACGACGGAAACGGCCATTAAGATGAACATCGCCGGGGCACCGAAGCCAAAGAACAGCAAGGTAACCACAAAGCAAGCGGTAAAGGCCGATAAGCCGGTTAAGAACCAGCCGGCAATCACGGTAATCACACCGGAGATACGGAAGACGGCACTCTCTCTATCCCAGGCACCATCGGCAAAGGAGGTACCCATCGCCACCATGAAGGTTACATAGGTGGTTGACAGCGGTAACTTTAAGGAAGTAGCCGAGGCAATTAAGATCGAGGCAATCACCAGATTGATGGAAGCACGCACATAGTCAAAAGGCAGCGGCACTTCACCCTTCTTCAGCGGCACCTTACGATAACGCATGGCAAAGAAGGCCAAGAGCACCTTAGGCATGGTGTGATAAACCGCACGCGAAATGCCCAAGCCAAAGCGCGTCACCAAGCGACCCGGGGTGGAGGCACCAAATTGCTCATGCTCGCCGCGCGAGGAGCTGGACAAATTAATCGAGGTCTGAATCACGCGATGGGCTTTCTTGGAGGTCCATAAGGTCACCACCATGATAAGACCGGCAATGATGAGATAGAGCGAGGAGGCTGCGCTATTGTCATTGAGCGCATCCATCTTAATGCCATCGGCCGGCAAGCCCGAGGCTACCCAAATATTAAAGGAATCTAAGGCCGCCAGCGGCACACCGATGAAGTTCACCAGATCGTTACCAGCAAAGGAGAAGGCTAAGGCAAAGGTGCCGCCTAAGATAATAATCTTAAAGACATTGAACTTTAAGAAAACCAAGATCTGTGCCATCACCGACAGACCGATAAAGAAGGTCCACAACAGCGTGGTGGTATGCTCTTGAATAAAGGCGATATATTCAGGCTTCATGAAGGAGGCACCCTTAGCGCCCTTCATGATAAGGAAGTAGATAATGGCGGTAAGCGAGAAACCGGTAAAGATACCGCCTAAGTACTTCACGCTATGCTCAATGCGGAAGGTAAATAAGATACGGCAAACAAATTGCACTACCATACCGGCAATGAAAGCCACTGCCACCGACACCAAGATGGCCGAAACAATGGTAATGGCGCGATCGGACTTTACATATTCAAAGATTTCGTAATAAGAATGCCCGCTGCCATAGAGTTTGAACACCGCGGCACAAACTGCAGCGCCTAAGAGCTCAAACACAATTGATACGGTAGTGGAGGTCGGCAGACCTAAGGAATTGAAGACGTTAAGCAAAAGGACGTCGGTGATCATCACGCCAAAGAAGATAATGATAACTTCATAGAACGTGAACATATCCGGATGGAACACGCCGCTACGGGCAACTTCCATCATACCCGAGGAGAAGGTGGCACCTAAGAGCACACCGGCCGAGGCAACCAGCATAATCACTTGTAAGGAGGAAATGCGACTGCCCACTGCTGAGTTTAAGAAGTTAACTGCGTCATTACTTACGCCGACGAACAAGTCGATGGCGGCAAGTACCAGCAGGAAACCAACCAGCACAATAAACATTTGGTCAAACATGGTGGTCTTCCAAGTAAAGTAAGCAAAGCAGTGCTATTTTAACAAATAGACTGCCCTTAAAGGTAAACGGCGCTAATATAGCGGAGCATTATGAAATCGCGATGAAGTTATGGCACTAAATTTAGTGATTTTTTGGCCCTTTTTAGCGGTAATTTTTATACACATTAAGCAAAACTGTATTTTTGCACTTAAGCATGGAAATTATAAGTTTTTTGTGAAAAAATACAGCCCAAATTTCGGTGCTCAGTTAAGCTGAGCGCACCGAGGATTAGCTACGCGCTGCGGCGCGTTCCCGTGCGGAGCCTTCCGCGCAAATCTTGAGGCAGCCTGCGGGCTTAAAACGGGAGGAAATCATGATCACCGCATGTCAGTTAAACGATGATGATACCTTAAAGCTCAGCCATATCGAGGCCGGGCAGGCATTACCGTCGGATGTCATATGGCTGGACGTCAATCAGCCGGATGATAATGAGCGCAATTGGCTGGAAAAGCTCTTTGTCGAAGACGTCCCGGAAGAGGACGAAATGGACGACATCGAATCGTCCTCACGTTTTCGCATTGGGCCTGACGGCGTACACATTCTCTCCTTATTCCCCCAGCGCCTGGCCGACGAGACGCGTGGCGTCAATATGTCCTTTACCATGCGCAAGAATTTGCTCATCTCCTTTCGTGAAGAAGATGTGTCAATTGTGCGCCTGCTGCGCTACTACATCCGCAGTAATAAAGCTGACATTCGCTCGGCTTTAGATATCTTACTCTTGCTACAAGATCTTAAAGTCGATCAGCTCTCTGACCTCATTGAGGATGCTTACAGCACCTTGGATGAGACCGCCGATCAGATTATTGAAGATGATAGGGTCGAGGCCACCTTACGTGAGCTCGTTAAACAAGAGGAATTAAACGGGCAAATCCTGCAGGCTTTGTACGATACCCGTCGCGCCTTACGCTTTGTCAAAAAGAGCTTTGAAACGACCTTGGATGATAGGCAAAATCGCAGTATTGATGAAGTGCTCAACGATATTGAATCCATTTTGCCGCATACCCAATTCTTGGCGGCCAAGATTAACTTTCAGCTCGAGGCCTCGATGGGCTATACCAATCACAAGCAAAACAAGATCATCAAGATCTTCTCGGTGGCAGCGGTAGTCTTCATGCCGCCGACCTGGATTGCATCTATCTACGGCATGAACTTTAAATATATGCCGGAGCTCGATTGGCACTGGGGCTATCCGCTCTCCATTGGCATGATGTTTGTTTCCGCTGCCTGTACCTACCTCTTCTTTCGTAAAAAAGGTTGGCTTTAAGCTAAGCCTCTTGGGGACCTGCCTTATCTGCCGCGTCCACGCGGCGGATGATTTCATTAAAGGCCGTTACGCTATCGGTGGTGAAGTTGTGCTCTAAACGCGCCACATCCGTAGCGGTCAAATACATAATGCCCGAAACTTCCTCGCGCTGACGCACGGTAATAGCATCGCCCTTGGCTATAAAAAGATAGGCAAATAAAAAAGAGCGCGGATGGTGCTTGGGATAATCAATGCGCATGGTGCCTAAAAACTTAAATTCCATCTTGGGATCGTCAACTGATACGCCAATTTCCTCAGCAAGCTCACGCCTCGCGCTTAAGAGCGGATCTTCGCCACTTTGTACGACCCCGCCGACGCAGGCATCCAAAAGTCCCGGGGCATAGTCCTTGTTTAAGGTACGCACTTCAATTAAATAGCGCCCTTCCCGATTTTGCACCACGATATAGGAAGCCCGATGCGGTAAACGCTCCCGGCGCATTTGACTGCGCGGCACGCTCCCTATCACTTCATCATGCTCATTGATAATGTCAACTTGCTCTTCCATCGCACTTATCCTCACACTTTTATTGCCCGGCAAATTGTAGCACGGGCGACTCCCGCCCATCGTGTGTAGCACTAAGATGGCGATAGACAATACGCCCGAGCTTAGCAATTTGCTCCTCAGCTTGCGCCACGCTCAAGGAGCTATCCGTAACCAAGATGACCAGGCTGTAATGCCGCCCATCGGGCAAGAGCACCACCCCCGCGTCATTGATAGCAAGGTAGCGCCCATCATCCTCCCTACCGGAGGTGCCGGTTTTATGCGCAATTTTAGCGTTAGTTCCTGCTAACGCTGCTGGCAAACGCGCCTTACCGGTAGGACTTGACTGTAAAGTGGTAAAAATAAAGTTTAAGTACTGATCTGTTTTAGCTGTGGTATAGAGCATTTCCCATAGCTGTGCGGTGCTAAGCGGTGTCGACCAATTGCCCCGGCGCGCAGCTTTACTGTGTTGCATCTGCGCCTCGCTAAAGCCAATGGCAAAATCCGTGGCGCCTATTGTGCGTAAATAAGCATCCACATAGCCAGGACCTCCAATAAAATCAAATAAGGCATCGCAAGCGACATTGTCACTTAATTGCAAGCTATAACGTAAGAGATCACTTACCGGCAAGAGCAGATCTTGCGGCGGATAATGCTCTTGCAAGGGACTGTAGGTTTTACTCTTAAGCAGTGCAGCGCTCAGCGGCACCGGCGTGTTTAAGGGCAAGTGCTGACTTTTTAAGTAATGTGCCACCGCCAAGCCTTGATGAAATTTCATCACGCTCATTAAAGGATAATGCCGGTCATTATTTACGGTGATTACGTCTTGACCATCAATAATCAGCGCCACCCCAATGGTGGCCTTGCTTGCCAGCTCCGCTACCGTGGCGTGCAGTTCTTGGCTTAAATCCTCAAAATTATGCGCTTGCGCCTCAAGGAGCAAACTACACGCGCACCATACTCCCAGCAAAACCTTAATCAGTCCATGACGCATGCTCTGCTCCTTTTTTAGCTTACCTCGTGCCAAACGCTCTTTGGCGCCCATGTTAGCAACCTTGTAGGGCAATTTAAACACCCAGCGTAGCCGTATGCCTTTATCTTGCCGGTAAATGTGGTATCTTGAGGGTCATGACTAAAATATAGGAATGTTTTATGCGTAAACTCAAACTTACTTTAATGACCGCAGCAGTAGTCTTTTCCCTGCATGCCACCGCCGCTCCCTTATCCTTGCCGCAAGTTGATTTAGGTGCCCTCTTAAGTGCCGGCACCTCGTCCTTTAGCGAGCAAGCGCGCTTAGGCGGCTTTAGGATGTCGCGCGCTCGTCCGGCAGCCCGCAACTTTGGAGGTGACGGCGCCCGTAGCACGCGCTCACAAAACACCAATCAAAGCGCCAATACCAATCAAAATCGCCAGCAAGACGCCCAATTCTCGCAGCAATCCCCGTATCGTAATACCACCACCGGGGCTGGCGCGGCCACTATGCCCGGCTATACCGGCTCGCCGTTTTTAAGCTCACTTACCGGCACCATGACCGGTATGCTCCTGGCCAACATGCTCTTTGGCTCGACGGCGCAGGCTGCCACCCAAACTGCACCCGTGACCCCGGAGAAACTTACCGATGCTGAGTTGCAAGATTGCATCAATACCTTAGATAGCAAGATGGCCGAGTTAGAGGCTACCCGTGGGGACATCTTAAATGGCAATTCTGAGACCAAGGATGCCGATTTGGCGCAGCTTGATAAAGATCTTGAGCAATTAAAAGATCTGCAATTGCGACTGCTCAAAGAGCGCGTCAATCGCTTGGGCTAAGCCATGAAAGATGGTGATACCAAGTGCGCGTCCTTAGAGGCGCGCCTTACTTTTCTTGAAGAGCGTCTGGCCTATACCGAGGCACTGCTAGATGAGAGCACGCAAGTTATCAATGGCCTGCAAGATGCGGTGGTAAAACTACAAGATCAAGTGAAAATCTTGGCCGCCCGCCAAGGTGAGATCTCCGCCGTGCGCGATTTAAGAGACGAAGTGCCCCCACCGCACTATTAGACCTCCCATGAAAAAACGCGCTCTTGTTTAAATTCAAGAGCGCGTTTTAACCTTATTTAGCGTGCGAGAGGGGAAACTACATCGTCACGCCATCTTTCCAGATTACGATTTCATGCATGCCGCGAGCCTCAGAGACACTCTTTTGCCCGGAGGCAATGGCCAGAACATAATCAAGAAGCTCCTGCGACAGCTCATCAAAGCTACGGCCATCGACAATCGCGCCGGCATTAAAATCTATCCAATCGGGCTTCTTGGCAAAAAGCGCCGAATTGGTGGCGATCTTGATAGTCGGGATCACGGTAGCAAACGGAGTACCACGGCCGGTGGAGAAAAGCACCAAATGGCAACCGGCTGCCGCCAAAGCGGTGCAAGACACGCCGTCATTACCCGGACCTTGCAAGAGGTTTAAGCCATGTTGCGTCAAGCGCTCACCATAGTGCAGCACTCCCGCCACCGGGGCCTTGCCACCCTTTTGCACGCAGCCCAAGGACTTGTCTTCAAGCGTAGTGATACCGCCGGCCTTATTGCCGGGGCTGGGGTTTTCTGACACGGTCTGACCATGGGAGATGAAGTATTGCTTAAAGTCATTGATAAGGCGCACGCTATCTTCAAAAATAGCTTTATTTTCCGTGCGATTCATCAATAATTGCTCAGCACCAAACATCTCCGGCACCTCGGTCATCACCGAAGTACCACCAGCACCGACCACCAAATCTGACACGCGGCCAATTAAAGGATTGGCGGTAATGCCCGACAGGCCGTCAGAGCCGCCGCACTTAAGGCCGATGCGCAATTGCGACAGCGGCACGTCCGTGCGCATGCATTGATTGGCTTTCTCAAGCATCGCGTCGATAAGCTTCTTGCCCTCTTCAAGTTCGTCAGTGACCTCCTGACTATTTAAGAAAAAGAGGCGATCATCTTCCTTAAGATAGGGCTTAAAGACGCCGATATTATTGTTCTCACAGCCAAGGCCCAAGATGAGCACCGCCCCGGCATTGGGGTGGGCGGCTAAACTTGCGAGCACGCGCATGGTGGTGGTCATGTCATCGCCCATCTGCGAGCAACCGTAAGGATGGGTTAAAGCCGCGGCATGGGTAACATTAGGAAAATCTGCCAAACGGCTGTTGGCATAACGCTCCAATTCGCGAGCCACTTCATTGACGCAAAAGACCGTGGGAATAATCCACACATCATTGCGAATACCCACCTCGCCGTTGGCGCGCTCAAAGCCCATAAAGGTGCGCTCCACGTGCGGAAGCTTTACCTGCGGCAAGGGCTTATAGCTATATTCACCCTGCCCTTTTAATGCGGTCTTCACATTGTGCGTATGCACATGCTCACCGGCGGCAATCGGGCATTTGGCGGTACCAATAGGAAAGCCGTATTTAATAATCGGCTCACCTTGCGCAATATCGCGTAGAGCAAACTTATGCCCGCGGGTGATGTCGTCCTTTAAGGTAACGTGAAGCCCATTGTCAAGCGTAACCTCGGTACCGGCGGCCAAATCAGTCAGCGCGACGGCGACGACGTCCTCAGGATTAATGATAATGGCCTGCATTTAGTTTTGCTCCAATAAAGCTTGCATGGTCGGTAACACGCCATCGGTAATCACCGCATGGGTAAGTTTGGCCGTGCAGGCGGTCAAGTCGACATCGGAGGATAAGTCGCTACCCCACAGTTTGGTATCCGAGAGCACTGCCTTGACGGTAAAGAGGGCACTGGCCTCGGTCTTTTGATAGCTCTGCCAGGCCTTAGTTAAAGCCTCCACGGCATAAGCGTCATCATTAAACTCCCCGCTCTTACCCTCAGCACGCTGCACCTTAACTGGCACACCGTCGGCCTTGGCATAAAGGGCCATATAAGCGGCTAAGGCAAAGCATAACTTCTTGGGTAATACTCCCTTGGCGCGGGCATCTAAGATGGACGGAATGACACGGGCCTTAACCTTGGAGGTGCAGTTCATTAAAATCGAAGCTAACTGATGGTGCATCGACGGATCGGCAAAGCGATTCATCACATCCTCAGCAAAGCTCTGTAGCATGCCCTTATCTAAGTTCACTGCCGGAATGATTTCATCAAAGACCACCGAGCGCACGAAAGGACCGGTAATCGGATGAGCCATCATCTGATCGACGGTATCTAAGCCAGCTAAGAAAGCGGCCGGGACATTGGAGGTATGCGCACCATTTAAGATACGTACCTTGCGCAGACGATACGGCGTGATGTCCGGAGCGGTGACCACATTAAGTCCGCCCTTGGCAAAGGGTAATAATTCCTCGACGGCAGCATCACCTTCAATGGCCATAAAGCCAAAGGTCTCACCACAGGTCATTAAGCTGTCGCTATAACCTAATTTCTGCTCGTACTCTTGTGCCAAGGCTACCGGATAGCCCGAGACCACACGGTCAACTAAGGTATTTAAGAAGCGGCAATCTTCCTCTAAATAGGCCTTAAATTCATCACCTAAATTCCAATCAGCCGCATGCTGCAGGACGATGTTCTTTAACTTAGTGCCATTATCATCTAAAAGCTCGCAGGGCATAATGGTAAGGCCGCCACCGCATTGGCACTTGTCCTTAAAGGCCTTGAAACGGGCATAGAGCACAATAGTGAGCTTGGCCGGGAAGGATAAGGGAGCGTTAGTTTCAGAATAATCGCACTTATCGTAGGTAATGCCGGCTTCGGTGGTATTGGAGAAAATAAATTGTAAATCAGGCGAAGTGGCGGCCTCTAAGACCTGCGGCCACTGCGTATAGGGATTTAAACCGGCGGCAATGGAATTGATGCGCTCGATTTCCTCAACTTCCTTACCATCCTTAATGCCATGCAAAATGGTGGTATAGAGGCAATCTTGCTCTAATAATTTCGGTAATACCCGCCCACGCGGAGTCGGCTGAATGGCTAAGATACGGCCATTGAACAGACCTTGTTGATTGAGCTTATAGACCATCCAATCAATAAAGCCGCGCAGGAAGTTACCTTCACCAAACTGCATGACCTTAATCTTCAGATCACTTTTCAGTTCCGGATAGAGGTTTAAATCAAGCTTATTCATCTTTCAATCGTCCCTAATGGTTAACACAATGCCCATTATTTTAGAGCAGATAGAAGATGATAAAGCAGATAAAACCGTAAAACTGCAGGGGAGATCTAAAAAATGCGCGCTACGGCACATTTTGCCAAAACAAAATAAAATGACCGTAAAAACGGCATTAAATTTGCAAAGTCATCAGACGAATTTGTGAGCTAAGTTGCGCCCCTGACACCTTACTTTGTAAGCGTCAAGTCCTAGTACATCATAGCAATTTGTAGGCAGCAGTGCTAAGGCAAAAGAAATTGTTTTTTAGGCAGGCTCCCTGCAGGCTTTGGGCCTACAGGGAGGGACAAAGATTGAGCTTAAGGCTTATTTTTGCGCCTCTTGCGGCGCATCCTTATCTTTCATATTGGCAAAGATGGTAGCCAAAATCGGGCCGGAAATATTGTGCCACACCGAGAAAATGGCGGACGGCACGGCGGATAACGGGCTGAAGTAATTCATTGCCAGCGCTACACCTAAGCCAGAGTTTTGCATACCAATTTCGATGGATAAGGCCTTGCGCTTGGCAAGATTCATCTTAAAGATCTTACCTAATAAATAGCCCAAGAACAGACCTAAGCAATTGTGTAACACCACCACCGCAAAGATGAGCAGACCGGTTTCGGCAATTTGCTTTTGGCTGACCGACACCACCGCGCACACAATGGCGACAATCGCCACCACCGAGACCAAGGGCAGAATCGACACCGCCTGACGCACCACCTTACCAAAGAGGGAATTGACCACCACACCGGCAACAATCGGTAAAATCACGATTTGCACGATGGACATAAACATGCTCCACGGATCAACTTCCACCCACTGATGGGCAAAGAAGTAAATTAAGGCCGGGGTGACAATCGGGGCTAAAACCGTAGTGCACGAGGTAATGGTCACTGACAGCGGCACATCGCCCTTACCTAAGAAGGTCATCACATTAGAGGCCGTACCACCCGGGCAGCAACCTACCAAGATTACGCCGACGGCAATTTCATCGGGTAGACTCAAGACAATGCACAGCCCATAAGCCAAAAGCGGCATGATGATAAATTGCCCCAGCACGCCCAAGAGCACATCCAAAGGACGGGTAAAGACTTCCGAGAAGTCCTTAGCGCGCAGGGTTAAACCCATACCGAACATCACAATGCCCAACATAATGGAAATATACGGGGCTAAAAAGGTAAACAGCGGCGGATTAAAATAAGCTAAAACCGCAAAAATGATCACCCATAGCGCAAAGGTTTTGCCCATAAAGGCGCTAAAACGGGCTAATTGAGTGGAGATTTGTTGCCACATAATCATCAACTTCCTAAAGTTTAAAGTTATTAATCAAGAAAATTTTTACCTATTTGCTCAATAATTGTGAGTTATGTGCCATATTAGACCACAGCCTGCTGTTTGCATCTGTTGCACCAAAATTAAGCATCATTTCGCGAAATTTTGTATTTTTTGCCCATTAAAGGTGCAAAGCATCCCAGCGATGGCCGACGCTGAAAAAGGCCGGCTTTGTGCTAGAATTTAGCTTTTTATAGACCTGCATGGCAGGCCAAGATCTTAGTTTGCATCAGGCAATAAAAAAGTTATGCAAAAGTTTTTCACGCTATGCGCCGCCTTGTCTTTGACGCTGTTAACTGCCTGCCAAAGCCTCCCCGAGGGCTCACGTAGGCCAGAGCTTAAAATTGAACATACCACTTTGGCAGTGGTAGATAATGTGCCAGGCTTTAAAGTCACGTGCAGTCTGCAACACGACTCGCTTGAAGGACTGCCCGTATTGCAAGAGGACGTAGTGGTCTTTGTCAACGGCAGTAAGGTCGGGGCCTTGAGTGTCAAACCGCAAGACAAAGTGCTGCCGCCTAATTATGCGTTGACCTTAGAGTACTTTGTCCCGGCACAATTGCCGCCGGCGGCGAATTACGGCATTGCCTATACTTCCATGTTAAAGCTCCCGGCGTCAGTCTTAGTACATTTGACCTTTGATACCGACGAACAAAACTTAAGCTTTAACCCCAACGCCACCTATGAGGGGATTATTAGCCGTGAGTAATAAGCTACATTCATTTGAACCAAGAGTGGGCAAGGCACAGCTGTTCTTTGGGGTGTGCTATAGCCTTATCGTCATTATTTCCTTAGTGCTAGCACTCTATGTCAAATTAAATGACTTAGGCGGTGAGCCCTATATGCAATACTTTATGGCCGCCCTCTTTGGGCTGTTGGCCTTAAAGAGCTTTTACCTCTATCGCCGGGTGCAAAGATTAATCACTGAGGGCGTACGCACGCAGGCCGACTTTGTCTCCTGTGAAAGTGTGCGCGGCATTACCATCGTCAGAGCGCGCACCGAAGTTGAAGGCTATGGCCCGATTGAATTTGAGCAGCGTTTAGCCGGGGTGCGCCTTGCTGATGAAATCAAGCGCGTACTTGCCGAGCGCAAACAAGATAAATTGCCCTGCCTGTTAATCGACGCGCACAGCCGCCATCCGCGGGCGATGCTGACCATCGCCACCGACCATGGACGCTTGAAGCCTGAGAGTTTAAACCTTTAGATTTTTAGATTATTGCTACTTTGTTTTAGGAAGAAAAATGAGCTTAACTGCCATTAAAGATGTTATGGCCGGCAAAGTTAATGCCGGAGATCGCATTACTGTCGGCGGCTGGGTACGTACTCGCCGCGATTCTAAAGCGGGCTTTTCCTTTATTGCCCTGTCTGACGGCTCCTGCTTTGATAATTTACAGATAATTGCTGAAAATACCCTGGAAAATTACAGTGCGGAAGTTTTAAAACTCACCACCGGTTGCTCCTTAATGGCAGAAGGCGTGTTACAAGTCTCCCCGGGACAAGGACAGGCCTTTGAGCTCAAGGCCGAAAAGATTCAGGTGCTGGGCATGGTCGAAGATCCGGATACCTATCCGATGAGCGCTAAGCGTCATAGCGTGGAATACTTACGTGAATATGCCCATTTACGTCCGCGCACCAATTTAATTGGCGCGGTGATGCGTATTCGCAATACCTTAGCCTATGCCATTCACTCCTTTTTCCAAGAGCGCGGCTTTATGTGGGTATCCACCCCGGAAATTACCGCCTCTGACTGTGAAGGCGCCGGTGAGATGTTTACCGTCACCAACTTTGATTTAAACAATCTGCCCAAGAACGATAAGGGTGAGGTCGACTTCTCCCAAGATTTCTTTGGCCGCCATGCTTATTTGACGGTCTCAGGCCAACTTAACGTTGAGACCTATGCCTGCGCATTTTCCAAGTGCTATACCTTTGGCCCCACCTTCCGTGCCGAAGAGTCCAACACCACGCGCCATTTGGCCGAGTTCTGGATGTGCGAGCCGGAGATGGCCTTTACCGATTTGGACGGCTGCGCCAAGGTGGCTGAGGACATGCTCAAATACGTCTTCTCCGTGGTGCTCAAGGAGCGCGCCGACGATTTGAAGTTTATCGTCCAGCGTGTGGATAAAGATGCCATTGCACGTTTAGAGCATTTCATTAACTCCGACTTTGCGCAGGTTGACTATACTGATGCCATCAAGATTTTAGAAAACTGCGGCAAGAAGTTTGAGTTCCCGGTAGCTTGGGGTATTGATCTGCAATCTGAGCACGAGCGCTATCTGGCCGAAGAACACTTTAAGGCTCCGGTGGTGGTGAAGAACTACCCCAAGGACATTAAGGCCTTCTATATGCGCCAAAACGACGATGGCAAGACCGTCGCCGCGATGGACGTTCTGGCCCCGGGCATTGGCGAGATTATCGGCGGCTCGCAGCGTGAGGAGCGTTTGGATAGATTGGATGCCCGTATGGATGAGCTGGGCTTAAATAAGGATGCCTATTGGTGGTATCGCGATTTGCGCCGTTATGGTAGCGTGCCGCACTCCGGCTTTGGCCTGGGCTTTGAGCGCCTGGTGGTTTATGTCACTGGCCTTGGCAACATTCGTGACGCCATTCCTTTCCCGCGCACTCCGCGTAGCGCTGATTTCTAACCTCATTATCTTCCGGCAGTTTTTTCTGCCGGAGGGAGCGCCAACTGCTCAGACCATTAAGGATGTTTTCTGTGAGTTGGCGCAAAATTTCCCCCATCCCTTCCCCAAAGAGTACAGATCTCTTTACGCACACTGCGGGCAAATTTGTAAGGGTAGCAAAACGCAAATTTCCACCTTCTCAAGCGTTCACATTAGATTTACTTTACACTATTTACATTTATGTTAATTAAACAAATTTTAAAAAATTATTTTCTCAAGCGTTTTCATTTAAGCAATTAATCATCTGCCGGGTAATTACCATCTATTTTTGCTTGCAAACGCACATTTCCCTGCTTTTTTTCATACATCATCAGACAAATTTGTCAAAATTAGGCCTAGTTAACACTTTTTTATGTGCTAACCCGTTAAAGTATGCATGGACGACTAGTATACAAGTAGCAGTTTATCTGCCCGCTATGCTGTTTGACCGACCTATAGAAAAAGAGAGGACATTTTTAAATGCGTATCAATAAGTTCTTCTGCACCGCTATTGCAGCTGCGGTGGCTTCGGCGATTGCTTTAACCGGTTGCGGTGGCGATGGTGGTAGCTCTGGTGGCAAGCAATTAGTGCGTATGTCACACAGCCAGATTGAGTCCCATCCGGATCATATCGGTTTGGAAGCTTTCAAGAAGTATGTAGAGAGCAAGCTGCCGGATAAGTACGACATCACCATTTATCCTAATGCCACCTTAGGTGCCAATGAAAAGGTGCTTGAACTCATTAAGCAGGGCTCCGTGCAGTACTTAGTGGTTTCCACGGCCAATATCGAATCTTTCGATAAGCTCTACTCTTTATTCTCCATTCCGTATCTCTTTACCTCAGAGAGCGCTTTCGAGAAGTTCATCACCGATCCTAAGACCATGGAAGCTTTAAGTGTTAACTCCAAGACCAATGGCTTCGTCCCGGTCGCTTCCTTCACCGCCGGTGTCAGAAACTTCTACTCCAAGACCCCGATTCGCTCGGTAGCTGATCTGTCCGGCAAGAAGTTCCGCGTACAGGCAGGTCCGACCAACGTCGCTATGATGCAGGCTTTCGGTGCCGCTGCTACCCCGATGAGCTTTGGTGAAGTTTACTCTGCCCTGCAGCAGAGCGTGATCGACGGCGCGGAGAACAATGAGCTGGCCTTAACCGATCAGAAGCACGGTGAAGTTACCAAGTACTACACCTATGATATGCATCAGATGTGCCCGGATCTGTTAGTGGCTTCCAATGCCTTCATTGACAAGCTCTCCCCTGAAGATCGCAAGGTCTTTGACGAAGCTGCCAAGGAAGCTGAAAAGGCTGAGTTTGCCGCTTGGCACAAGGCTGTAGACGATGCTAAGGCCAAGGCTACCCAAATGGGCGTAGAGTTCATCACTGTGGACGTCAACGAGTTCCGCAACAAGGTCTTACCGCTCCATCAGCAATTACTCGATGCCACTCCGGAATTAAAGCCGCTGTACGAGGCTGCTGAGGCTGCCAATCAGGCGGGTTAATAAACCTACAAGAAAGCCGCAGTAAGGTGCGGCTTTCCCCTTAATCCTGCAAGTATAAATGTGGCAGGAGCTTAGTTTTCTACGAGGAATCCATAATGCAGGCTATTCGCAATGCTTTAGATAAGGGCCTCACGGCGTTTTGCGTGTTTCTATTCATGATGATGACCGTGGTGGGTACTTATCAAATTACCTCACGCTATTTCTTCAACTCTCCGAGTACCATTTCAGAAGAGCTTATTACCTATAGCTTTACCTGGCTGTCGATTTTAGCCGCTTCTGTAGTGTTTGGTCAGCGTGGTCATCTGTGCATGTCCTTCGTGTACAACAGGTTCACCGGACGTGCCCGCGTATTTTTAGACATCTTCTCTGAGATCTTGGTGTTAGCCACCGCCATTTTGTTACTCGTCTACGGCGGCGCTTATATGGTGCAGATGAACACCACTCAGGTTACCGCTTCCTTAGGCGTCTCGATGGGCCTGATGTATGCCGTATTACCGATTGCCGGCGTCATCATCGCCATTTACTGCCTGCTTAACTTATATGACATGGTGCGTAAGTTAGGCGACCCGAACGTCTCTGAGTACGGCAAGAATCAAGATCCGGTATAAGGAGCTGACATATTATGACTCTAACTGTAGGATTAACCATGGCAGCCCTGATGCTGGTGCTGCTTGTTTTAGGTGTGCCGATTTGTATCGCCATCGCCATTTCCTCCATCGTCGCCGGTGCCGGTGCCTTGGACTTTAACATGATGCTGCAGACCGGCTCGCAGCGTACCTTTACCGGTATCTCGGTCTTCACCTTGATCGCCATTCCGTTCTTCATCTTGGCCGGTAATATTATGAATAGTGGTGGTATCGCCATCCGCCTCATGAACTTTGCCCGTCTACTTGTGGGCAAGCTCCCGGGCTCCTATGCGCATACCAATACCATGGCCAACATGATGTTCGGTGCCATTTCCGGCTCCGGTGTGGCCGCGGCCTCTGCTATGGGCTCCATCATTGGCCCGATTGCCGAGAAGCAAGGCTACAGCAAGGACTATATGTCCACCGTTAACATTGCTACCGCCCCTACCGGTCTGTTAATTCCGCCGTCCAATGTGCTCATTACCTACTCCTTGGTCTCCGGTGGTACTTCCGTAGCTGCGCTGTTCTTAGCAGGTTACATCCCGGGCATTTTATGGGGCCTGGCCTGCATGGTGGTGGCTTTCTTCTATGCCAAGCGCTTGGGCTACAAGGGCGATACCCAAAAGATCACCTCAGCCTTAGCCATTAAGGTGACCTTAGATGCACTGCCTTCGCTCTTCCTTATCGTCGTGGTAATTGCCGGTATTATTACCGGTGCCTTTACCGCCACCGAAGGCGCCATTGTGGCTGTGGTCTACTCGCTCATTTTGTCCATCATCTACCGCTCCATCACCTGGAAGGATTTAAAGAAGATTTATGCTGACTCGGCTTTAATGACCGGCATTATCGTGCTGCTCATTGGTGTGTCCTCCATCATGTCGTGGGTAATTTCCTTCGTGAACATCCCGGCTGCCGTGGGCGATATGCTCAATGCCATCAGTACTAATAAGTACATCATTTTACTTATCATCAATATCTTCTTACTCTTCGTCGGTACCTTCTTAGATACCACTCCGGCTATCTTGATCTTCACCCCGATCTTCCTGCCTATCGGTATGGCTTGCGGCTTAAGCCCGATCGAGTTTGGTATCATGATTACCTACAACCTCTGCATCGGTACCATTACTCCGCCGGTGGGCAACATTCTGTTCGTCGGTGTTAAGGTGGCAGGAACCACTATCGAGCGCGTGTTCAAGCCCTTGTTACCGTACTACCTGGTCATTATTGCCGTGTTGATGATCTGCACCTACTTCCCGGCCGTGTCCAGCTGGTTACCTGAACTTGCCGGCTATCAAGCAACACTCTAGTATCAACTTAATTTAGTCACCAAAAAAGCCCGCCTAGATGGCGGGCTTGATGCAACAGCCCCTAATTACACTCACTTAGTTAAATTCATGTGGAGAGTATTATGAAAGACTTTATGGATAAGGACTTTCTCTTAGAGAGTGATACCGCTAAGACCCTGTTCCACTCCTATGCTGCCAAGATGCCGATTATTGACTATCACTGCCACATCAACCCCGAGCAGATTGCCAATAATCATCAGTTCCGCAATATCACCGAAGCTTGGCTCGGCGGCGATCACTACAAGTGGCGCATGATTAGATCAAATGGCGTCGATGAGAAGTTAATCACCGGCTCGGAAAGTTCAGATTACGAAAAGTTTGAGCAATTTGCCCGCACCCTGCCGCGTGCTATCGGTAATCCGCTCTATCACTGGACCCACTTAGAGTTACAACGTTATTTCGGCATTACCAAGACCTTAAGCGAAAAGACCTGCCGTGAAATTTGGGATCAATGCAATGCCAAGTTAGCCACCGATGACTTCCGCGTACAGGCCATTATCAAGCGCTCCAATGTCAAATTAGTCTGCACCACCGACGATCCGGGCGATACCTTAGAGTGGCATCAGAAATTAGCAGCCGACCCCAACAGCGTCTGCAAGGTACTGCCGGCATGGCGTCCTGACAAGGCCATGAAGATTGAAAAACCGGGCTTTGCTGACTATGTAACCCACATTGCCAACATTACCGGCCGGCCGATTAGCTCGTGCGAGGACTTCTTTGCCGCCTTAGATGAGCGCATGAAGTTCTTCAATGACATGGGCTGCAAGGCCTCTGATCATGGTGTTGACTATGCCTACTGCCGTATTGTCTCTAAGGACAAGCTTGAAGCTATCTTCCAAAAGGGTCTGCAAGGTGAGACCTTAAGCCCATCTGAAATTGAGGCCTACAAGAGCATGATCTTAGTGCACTTGGCCAAGGGCTATAGCAAGTATGGCTGGGTGATGCAGATGCACTATGGTGCCATCCGTGATCCTAACAGCGACATGTTTGCCAAGTTAGGTGCCGATACCGGCTTTGATTGCATTGACAACAATGCCTGCGCCTATGGCATCACCACCTTAATGAATGAGCTGTTAAAGAATAACAGCCTGCCCAAGATGATTTGGTACTCGCTCAATCCGTGCGACAACGCTATCATCGGTGCGGCCATCGGCTCCTTCCAGGGTACCGTAACTCCGGGCATGATTCAGCAAGGCTCTGCGTGGTGGTTTAATGACAGCTATCATGGCATGATAGATCAAATGACCAGCCTCGCCTCGCTGTCTATCTTAGGCAACTTCGTTGGTATGTTAACGGATTCGCGCAGCTTCCTGTCCTATACCCGTCACGAGTACTTCCGTCGCATTATGTGCAACCTCATCGGCTCTTGGGTCGAACGCGGCATGTACCCGGCTGACATCGAGTTCTTAGGCCAGTTGGTGCAGGATATTTCCTTCAACAACGCCAATCGCTACTTTGGCTTTGGCCTGTAATAGTTAAGTGTCCTCAAGGAGGGGCGGGATAACCGCCCCTTTTTTGTGCACAAAATGTGCGTTGCGACGGGCAAATTCCCCGCTTAAGGCCGCTTATTTGTTACAATTTAAAGCCTTAGGCTGCTCCTTAAGAGATCTTGCTTAGGAGCTGATGTTTAATGACTTAAGTTTGTTTTGCAGTTTAAAATAGGTTTAATATGAGTACCGCCAATTCACCACAGGTAGGCCTGCTCACGCGTTTTTTAAACGGCGTCGAGCGCCTGGGCAATCGCCTGCCGCACATCACCATGCTCTTTATTTATGCGTTAATTATCGCCATGGTGTGTTCCTTCTTACTCTCCTATGTCGAGTTTGACTATATCCATCCCAATACCGGCGAAAAAATTCAGATTCAAAATATCTTCCTGCCGGAAAACTTGGTAGCCTTTATCATCAACTCGGTAAAGAATTTCATGAACTTCCCGCCCTTGGGCATCACCATTGTGGTGACCTTAGGTATCGGTATTGCCGAGGGCTCGGGCTTTATTCATGCGCTCTTACATAAACTGCTAACCATTACGCCCAAGCAAATTCTCACCCCGGCAGTGATTTTTGTTTCCATTCTCTGCCACGTGGCCTCAGATTCAGCCTATACCGTCTTAATGCCGGTCTCCGCCTTAATGTTCTATTGCTGCGGTCGTCATCCGCTGGCCGGTATCGCCTGCTCTTTTGCAGGTCTTGCCGGTGGCTTTACTGCCTCCTTTACCCCGTCGATGATTGACCCGGTAATGCAGGGCTTTACCGAGCATGCCGCCCGCATCATTGACCCGGATTATTCGGTCAACGTCTTATGTAATTACTTCTATGCCTTAGGCGGTACGATTTTTGTCATCTTAACTTGCTGGTTTGTCACCGATAAGATTGTCGAGCCGCGTCTGCAAGCCTTTATGCCCGTTGACGATAAGATTGCCGATGACAATGACACCAAGCTGACCACCCCCACCCCGCGCGAAAATCGCGCCTTCCGCTTAGGCGCCGCCACTGCTATCTTACTCTTGGTGATCCTGTTTGTACTCTGCTACCCGGACAATAGCATTATGCGTGCCGAAAACGGCTCGCTGACTGCGCCGACCGCCCCGGTAATGCAATGCTTAGTGCCCTTCCTCTTTATCTTCTTTGCCGTGCCGGGCCTGGTGTATGGCTTTGCCGCCGGAACCTACAAGAGCGCTAACGACGTCATTCATGCGATGGAAAACATCATGCGCATGTTAATTTCCTTCATGGTGTTCTGCTTCTTTGCCGGCCAATTCCTCTATGTCTTTGGGCAGTCGCAAATTGGCTCACTCTTGGCCATCGCCGGCGCCGAGTTCTTAAAGAACTTGGGTATGCCCTCGGGACTTACCTTATTTGGCATCATCATTTTAACCGGCATACTCAATATCCTCATTACCTCGGCGACCTCCAAGTGGGCAATCTTATCTACCATCTTCGTGCCGATGTTAATGATGTTAGGGCTGTCACCGGAATTAACGCAGGCGGCCTTCCGCGTCTCGGATAGCGCGGTGAATGTCTCCACTCCGTTATTCCCCTTCTATCCGCTACTTATCATGTATTGCCAGAAGTACTGCTCTAAGGCCGGTGTCGGTACCTTATGCTCGATGATGCTGCCCTATACCGGAGCGCTGCTCATCGTGCTGACCATTGTGCTCTATGGCTACTGGATGCTGGGCATCCCGCTGGGCTTTAACTCCGGCTTTGACTATCCGTCAACTATGTTCCCGCAGCCTTAAAGCACACTTTATAGGATAAATGATTGTGCCCCGCCCGCTTTGGCCGTAAGCTAAAGCGGGTGTGTTTTAGTCAAGCCTACGCAAAGATAAATAAAGGAGTTGGTCATGAAAAAATTATGGGGCGCCGCCTGCGGTGCCATCACCTTAGCCCTGACATGCTCAGCCCAGGCCGGGCTTAGCGCCGCTAATTTAAATCAAATGCTCGCCCCGCCCCCTGCCATCGATACTGACGGCTATATGGACGAAAGAATGTTGGAAATGCCCGATACACCAGCAAGCTATGTATGCGGCACCTTTGCCATCAAGGGACAAGCTGATAAGCTGGCGGTGATTAACCTCGTTCACGGCATCCCCTATGTCTATGTCGGCGATTACTACGAGGCTTATTTTCAGACCATCAAATCCACGCAGCCACTAGATAAAAAGTGCTCCTTACAACTTACCGGCAGCAACGGTAAAGTGGCTCTGATAATCTCCGCCACTGACTATCAGCCGGAATTTGGCGATTGTATGTATAAAGAGCTACAGCTTACTGATGGTAGCGGCAAGCCTTTGTATGAATTGTCACGCACGGATGGCCTGTATTTAAATCAAATGTTTGAGCCTTAAGCTTTAAGGCACGCTTAGTTTTAAGTTTTGTTGTGGTAAAAAGAAATCAGCTATGAACTATCAAGCTATGTTGGTGGAGCGCTTTATGCGCTATACCGCCATTTCCTCGCAATCTGATGCCTCTAAGACTGAGGTTCCTTCCTCACCGGGGCAAATTACTTTAGGCAAGCTCTTGTGTAAGGAGTTAACGGAGCTTGGTTTAGAGCAAGTTGCGCAAGATGAGCACGGCATTGTCACTGCCCGGTTAAAAGGCAATCGCCCCGCTCCGGCTATTGGTTTTGTCTCGCACTTAGATACCGTGGATGTAAGCCTGTCCCCGGACATTCACCCGCAAATCATCTCCTATCAAGGCGGTGATGTGACGTTAAATGAAAAAGAGCATATCGTCATGCCGCTTGCCGAGCATCCCGAGCTTAACGCTTATGTCGGGCAAGAGATCTTATTTTCTGACGGCACTTCGGTCTTAGGCGCGGACAACAAGTCGGCGATGGCCAATATCATGACGGCACTTGCCATCGTGCAACAAGAACAACGGCCCCATGGAGATATCTATATTGCCTTTGTGCCGGATGAGGAAATTGGCCTGCGCGGATCGAAGCTACTTAATTTAGAGATCTTTAAGCCCGATTATGCCTATACCATTGACTCCTGTGCGCTAGGCGAGGTGGTCTATGAAACCTTTAATGCCGGCTCAGTCACCTACCAGATTCAAGGTGTCACTGCCCATCCAATGTCGGCCAAGGGCCAATTGGTCAACCCGATTTTAATTGCCCATGACTTAATTGCGCTTTTTGATAGATTGCAAACGCCTGAACACACTGCCGACAAGGAAGGCTATTGGTGGTTTCAGGGCATTAGTGGCGATGCGCTCAATTGCACCGTGCAGATGCATATTCGCGACTTTGATAAGGCCAATTATCAGCGCCGCCGCGCTTTTGCTCAGGAAGCTGCTGCCAAGATGCAAGCGCAATATCCGCGCGCCAAGATCTCCTGCGTCATTAGCGACACCTATGAAAACATTGCCAATAATGTAAGTAAGAGCGATGCGCCGATTGCCAAGCTCTATGCGGCCTTGCAGGCTTTAGGCATTGAAGCTAAGACCTATGCCATGCGTGGCGGTACTGACGGCTCCTGCTTATCAGCCCGTGGCATTGTGACCCCCAATTATTTTACCGGAGCACACAATTTCCACTCACGCTTTGAGTTCCTGCCGTTACAAAGCTTTGAAAAGTCCTTGCAGGTGACCTTAAAGTTAATTGAGACCGCCTGAGAGCGCATGCTTTAACAGTAAAAGCTGACAGCTTATTTGCTAGATAAGTAGCTCTCAGAGCATAACTGACAGCTACCAAGGCATATAAAAAACATCCCAGAGCCTGCCCGTTTACGAGGCAGGCTTGGGTAAAGAGCGTTTAGACTGCTCTAAAGTAGGTGGTGGAGGCGTCGTGGAACACTGCCTCTAAATTATTTTTATGCAGTGCCGCGACCACTTCATCCACGCTTCTATCATCATTGACGGTCCATTGCTCAAGGTACTTACCCTTATGGGCATAACCACCCGGCTCCGTGGACGATCCAGCGCTAACTGCAGTGATACCCAGCGGAATAATCATGTCGCGGAACTCCGCCCCTTCACGGGTGGAGATGGTTAAATCCAGCTCATGATCAAAGATGCGGAAGGCGCAGATTAACTGAATAATCTTGCTATCGGTGACCGGAGTGTGCGGTTGGAAGCCACCGGCGGCCGGACGCAGGCGCGGGAAGGATACCGACAAACGGGTCTTCCAATAGTTCTTGCGCATATAGAGCACATGCATTGCCACCGCCATGCAGTCAACCTTCCAGTCATACAGCCCCAGTAGCGCGCCGATACCAACCTTATCAATGCCCGCCTGTCCTAAGCGATCGGGAGTCTCCATGCGCCAGCGCATATCCATCTTCTTGCCGGCCAAATGGTTTTTCTTGTAGCAGCCAGGGTGATAGGTTTCCTGATAGACCGACACCGCATCCAAACCCAAGGTCTTTAACTCAGCATAATCCTCGGTGCTTAAAGGCTGCACTTCCATTTGTAAGAAGGCGGCGTATTTCTTGACGATCGGTAACACTTCACGAAAATACGGCATGCCCGCACGGCGCTCATTTTCACCTGACACCAGTAGGATATTTTCGTAGCCTAGCTTATTAATGGCCACGCATTCCTCTTCAATCTCCTGCATGGTCAAAACGGTACGCGGGAACTTGTTGGCCGTGGAGAAACCGCAATAGGCGCAGCGATTGGAGCACAGATTGGTAAGATAGAGCGGCAAATACATATTCACCGTACGCCCAAAACGCCGCCTAGTTAAATTCATCGAGCGATAGGCCATTTCCTTTAAATAATGGATGCGCGCATTTTCAGAAATCAACGCGGCAAAATCATCTAAATCTAGCCCATCTTCCTTAGCCAGCGCGCGCTCGACATCCGCATCGGTGCGGCTTTCTACTAATGGTGCAAACTTATCGACATCGATTTTTGAGATCTCATCAAAAAATGACATTTACTTCATCGCCTCGCTTAAAAATTGCTCCATCGGGGAAGTGGCGCTTGCGGTTTCCACCGTGGCAGCCAAACCTGCCTCATAGGCACTCCGTCCGGCCTCACAGGCAAGCTTGAAGGCACCGGCCATCGCAATCGGATCGCGGGCTGCGGCAATGGCGGTATTGACCATCACTGCGCTAGCGCCTAATTCAAAGGACTTAGCCGCATCAGACGGGCTACCGATACCGGCATCTACCACCACCGGCACTTGGCATTCCTTTAAAATGATCTTTAAGAAAGGCAAGGTCTCCAAGCCCTTAGCTGAGCCAATCGGTGCACCCAGCGGCATCACCGCAGCTACGCCTAAAGCCTCTAAGGCCTTGCACAGGCACGGATCGGCCATGCAGTAGGCAAAGACCTTAAAACCCTCTTTGACCAATTCAGCGCAGGCCTTATAAGTTTCTACCGGATCAGGTAAGAGATACTTTTGATCCGGATGCACTTCGACCTTAATCCAATCGGTACCTAAGGCCTCGCGTGATAATTTGGCGGCAAAGACCGCCTCACGGGCATCACGCGCTCCTGAAGTATTGGGCATTAAGGTAATCCCTAATTCCTTTAACGGGGCCACAATATCATCGCGGCCAAAACGAGTATCGACGCGCTTGATGGCTAAGGTCGCAATCTGCGCACCGGAAGCTTGGGCCGCAGCCCGTAAAGCCTCGGCTGAGGCAAATTTACCGGTGCCGATAATCAGGCGTGAGGAAAATTCTTGACCTGCTAAAACTAAAGGTGTTGACATCTGTTTAACCTCCTGCAACTAACGAAAAGACGTCGACCTGCATACCATCAGTGAGCATAAAAGTCGCCCACTGCGCCTTGCTGACAATTTCCTCATTGACCGCACAGGCCGTGCCGTCAGCAGGAATGCCACGCTCAGCTAAAAACTGTTGCAAGCTTTGCTCGTGTGCAAGCTCTTGCAACTTGCCATTAAATTTAATCTGCATGTTGATTACATCCTTCACAGTAAGCGTCGCGCTTTAATTTAAAGCGTTGTGTTTGCTGTGTCTGTAAATTGCTCACCACCACACGCCCATACAGGGCCTCCGGGTAGGTGCCATTTAAAATCTGTAGCGCACTTAAGGCCGTCGCACTGGCCATTTGCGCTGCCGTAGGGCCCAAGATCCCTTGGACCTGCGGCTCAGGATTGTGGCCACATAAACAGCGATAACAGCCATACTTAGCCACAAAGTCTGCTGAAGCATAGTCAAAGTAAGCACTAAGCCCATTAAAACCTGCCACGCAGGCAATTAAGGTCGGGATCTTGGCCGCAAGCGCCCAGGCGGACAATTGCACGCGACTTGCCTGGGTGTCGGTAAGTAAGAGCAATAAATCCAGGCCCGCAACTAGCGTGGCAAAATCCTGTTGCTGGGTAATTGCCCCCATAGTAATGACCTTGATATGAGGATCTAAGGCGGCAATGCGCGCCTTGGCACACTGAGCCTTACTTTGCCCCAACATGGTGCTGTCATAGAGCACCTGGCGATGTAAATTGCTTAAGGACACCACATCGCCATCGGCAAGGCGCAGTTCTCCCACGCCCGCGCCGGCAAGTAAGTAGGCGCATAAGGCCCCCAGGCCTCCCACGCCCACAATGCCGACACGCTGAGATAAAAAACGCTCCGCGCTTTTTTCAAAGCCTGGCAACAGCGTTTGGCGTGCATAACGCTCATAAGCAAGGTTCATCGCCCGCTCCCACTAGCTGTAGCCACTTAGCGGCCGTGGCAATCACATCCGGGGCATCGGTAATGCCGGTAATCAGTGCCACGGAGCCCACGCCACAATCAAGCACTCGCGCAACGTTATAAAGCTTAATGCCACCAATGGCCACCGTCGGCACGCGCCCTTGAGCCATGTGCTGGGCATGGGCCAATTTGTACACGCCTTGAGGCTTGGAGGGCATTTGCTTGGAGTTAGTAGGGAAGATATGCCCCAAAGCTACATAGGAAGGCTTTAACTGCATGGCCTTTAACAATTCGTACGGACCGTGGGTGGACAGGCCCAAACGTAAGCCCGCAGCGGCAATCTTATGTAAAGAGGCCGTGCGCACATCTTCCATCCCCAAGTGCACGCCATAGGCACCAGCTGCAATGGCCAAATCGACATAATCGTCAATAAAGACGCGGGCGTGATATTGCTTACCCAGGAACACCGCGCGCTTAATCTTGGCAAGAAGCTGTGGATCGTTCTTATCTTTAATGCGCAATTGCACGGTACGTACGCCTAAGGCCAACAATTGCTGCAAGATATTGACATCAGCAAGTACCGGATAGAGGCCCAAATGCTCCTCACAGGGGGCAAAACCGCTGGCAGCAAAGTCACCTAGCGCGTCAATGGTCGGGAAGCCCGGCTCATTTATCTGCGGGAAAAATTTGGGATCGGTGCACAAACCATGATGACCTATGGGCGGCCGTCCATTGTTAGCCGGCAAGGCCGGACGGGCTATGCCTTCACTGACATAGGATTTGGCCAATACCGCCGCATCTTCAAGCGCGTAACCTTGCGCCAAGAACGAGGCTAAGGCTGAGGATAAGGCACAACCACCGCCATGGGCGCCATCCCCGGCTGTTTTCTCTTGCGTTAAGGTAAAGCTTAAATTAGCACTTACAAAGGTATCTACTGCCTGTGTGGCGCTAGCCATATGGCCGCCTTTAATAAAGACCGCTTGCGCACCTTTATCTAAAAAGACTTGCGCCAAAGCGCGTGCCCCTTCTTGAGCGTAGCGCTCCTTACTCCACCCAGCCAACGTCAAAGCCTCAGGCAAATTGGGGGTAAAAATCGTCACCTGCGGCAAAATTTTGCTTAAATTGGCCTTTAAATCGGCACTTTCCAAAGGCCCGGCGGTGGCGGTTAAAACCGGATCCCACACCACCGGCACCCCGGCAAAGGGGCCTTGCAACGCCGCCAATAAGGTATCCAACGCATCTTGCCGCGGGATTAAACCCACCTTAACGGCCGCCACCGGCTGCTGCCAATCCCCGGCAGCCAAATTAAGGCTTTCTTGTAAACACGCGGTGCTAACACTCGATACCGTCCCCACGCGCGTTAAACTCTCGGGGGCCAAGGCACAGGCCAAGGGTAAGGGGAAAGCGCCGGTGTCAAAGACGGTGATACAGTCGGCGGTAATACCAGCGCCACCGCCTGAGTCCACCGTGGCGGCCAATAAAACCAAGGGCCGCACGGCATCGCGCGGCAAGGTGCCATCCTGCCCCGGCACCTGCGGGGCTTGAGCTACATTATTTAACATCGTAAGCGGCCTTTAATTTACGGTTTAAGCGCATCGGGCAGAAACGCGGCCCGCACATCGAACAGAAGGAAGGCTCATGGGCACACTCCTCCGGCATTTGCTCCTTCCACACCGCCTCAGCATGCTCGGGGTCAAGGGAGAGGGCAAATTGGTCATACCAGCGAAATTCCACTCGGGCCCGTGACATCGCATCATCCCGCAAGCGTGCCCCCGGCAAGCCCTTGGCTACATCCGCAGCATGGGCAGCTAACTTAAAGGTAATAAGACCTACCTTGACATCCTCAGGCTTAGGGAGTGCCAAATGCTCGGCGGGAGTGACATAGCACAGCATCGCCGTGCCGCGCCAGGCAATTAAGCTACCACCAATGGCCGAAGTGATATGGTCATAACCCGGGGCAATATCGCAAACCAGCGGTCCTAAGGTATAGAACGGAGCCTTACTGCAATACTCGTCTTCTAAATCCTGATTTTCAAAGACCCGATTTAAAGGCACATGTCCCGGGCCTTCAATAAAGCATTGCACCCCGGCCTCACGACAACGTAGCGCCAATTTGCCGATATTTTTCAGCTCGCCATATTGCGCTTCATCGCAAGCATCGCAAAGCCCCCCCGGACGCAGACCGTCGCCTAGCGACAAGGCCACGTCATACTCGCGGCAAATCTCCAACAGCTCATCAAAGTGTGCATAGGCCAAATTCTCGGCTTGCTGACGCAACATCGCGCTGGCCATAATCGAGCCGCCACGCGAGACAATGCCCATGGTGCGTTTGGCGGCAAAGGGCAATAAATCCTGCGTAAGACCGGCATGAATAGTGAAATAATCCACGCCCTGCTTGGCCTGATCGATAACTACTTGCCGGAAGAACTCCCAGGTAAGTAAGGACGGATCGCCATGGGCTCTATCTAAAGCCTCATATACCGGCACGGTACCAATCGGCACCGGCGAGGCGCGTAAGATGGCCTCACGAATCTGCATTAAATTATTAACGCCAGCGGACAAGTCCATAATGGTGTCCGCACCATGCTTGAGGGCTAAACGTAACTTGGCAATTTCCTCATCAAAGCCCGACGACAGGGCCGAAGCGCCGATATTGGCATTGACCTTGACGGCAAAGCGTTTACCGATCACCATCGGTTCACACTCAGGATGCATGCGATTGCACGGCAAGACTGCATGTCCGGCGGCTAATTCGGCCCGCACGTCCTCAGGACTAAAGGCCGCATCCGGACCTACCGCAGCACTTTCACGAATGGCTGCATATTCCATTTCCGGGGTAATAATCCCCGCCTTGGCATAATCAACTTGCGTACGGTGCTTATCGCCCACGCGCGCATTGATCCACGGGGCACGTAATTTGGGTTGTTCTTTAGCGGCAGGCTCTGCACCTTCAACAGTGGAGAGCAATAATTTTTCGCCGTTGCTTAAAGTAACCGCTTTGAAGGGGACACGGATCTCGGGACTTGAGCCGGTTAAAAAGGCTTGCTCAATCTTTGGTTTTTTCACTTCAGCCATAGGGCCTGCTCCATTTTTTTCTGCTGGATTTTTAATACACCTGCCGAAAATGCGTATGGCCTGAAAGCTGAACTCTTGTTCCCTACGCAGGTATTAACCTGATCAGGTAAGCGGATTCTGCTAGTGCAATCTCAGCCCTCAGGGCACTCCGACAAGTTGCCCTATTATGAAATAAACTTTTGCCAATTTTCAAATACTTTTGCCACATGAGCAGGAAAAAGTTGCGCATGGGGTCAAGTTGCCCCGTTTACACGCAGGATTTTAACGCCGCAGGTTAAAAGGCGACTTTTTCTGTAGCAGCTCTTGAGCTTTGGCTTGACGCTGTTTTAGTAATGCAGCTTCCTCGTGCAAAAAATCAGCGCAGGAGTGTATCGGCAGACCATAGCGATTTTCCCCGGCCGAGCCTGCCTTGAGGAAAAGAGCAAGGCAAATAATAAGTAACAGACCAAGGATCACCCCCGCATACAGGGCCATTTCTTGTAGTTGTTGATCTCCGGCGCGTAGCGCCACATCACCACCTACCAAGGTCAAGACAAACAGAAGCAACGGCACCACCACAATGGCGGCAGGTAAATTAAGATCATGTAACCTGCGCATGGCCACACACACTAAGGGGCAAAGCAAGATAATGAAACTTAGCGCAAACAGCAGATCGCCGACAATGGGGATGAAGCGGCTTAAAGCAAAAACCGCACTTTGTACCACCACAAAGAAAAGCGCAAAATACCAAAACTCAGCGCGGCAAGCGCGACCGTGAATGGTATAAAAACGCCGTTTAAGACATAAAGTAACGGCTTCTTTAAAGTGCATGCTCAAACCTCGTGCCAACAGAGGTTTTATTGTAACAGATGCCGTTTACGCTTTAACTTGTCGCTTGTTGTACTACTTATCTGCCGCAAGTTTAACCATGCCACGCCCGGCCTTAAGGAAGAGAACATACGCCCCTACTCCTCTTGCCTGCCCTGCAGTTGCACTGCACAGGCAAACGCCGATTACAAGACGCTTTGCTCCAACACCTGCAAGGGCTTGGCAAACTTATCGCGCAGACGATGCATCTCCACCACCGACTTCTTAACGCCCTCGTCTTGGCGCACTAGCATTTCCTCTAAAAGCTCCGGTGAGATCTTAGAGGGGTAGTAGTAATCAAGCGGCAAGACCTTGGCCTTATCAAAAGGCGGCTCCTTGATAGCAAACGGACCGCTAAAGCCGCCCGTCCAACCACCGGTGCCCTCCGGACGCTTAAAGGCTGAGCAATACGGGAAGCAACTTTCTAAATTCACGCGCGTGACCATGGAATCTTCGACGATAATTTTGAAGCACTCTTCAAGGTCAATGGATCCTTCGGTCAGCGGCACACCGCATACCACCGGGGTATCATTGTGCATGGTGACGAGATGATCTTTAAAATGCGTGCTTACCGTATAGGGCGCTAACTTCTTGCAGGTGGTAATCGGATCTTCCCAGGCCATCATGCCATTGCCAATATCAAGATGTGCCCCCACCCACGGCGAGTTAACCGCCTCAATCACCGAAATTAACTCATCGGCGGTCTCTTCTTCATGGTTCTCCACCGCAAGCTTGATGCGATTGGCCTTAAGTAGCGGCACCGCCTGTTTTAAGTTATCAATTACCTGCGGCAATTTGCTTAAATCATAGGTGCCCAGGCGGAACATATAGGTGCGAATCACATCCGCGCCCAAAAAGTTGGCAATATAGATGGCCTTCTTAATATCCGGCAATGCAGTAAAGCGCGTATCAATTTCGCAATAGAGATTGCGCTCCTCAATGGCGCGTCTGACGGCCTTTAAGTAATGCGGCTCGGCGCTTTCTAAGGTGCCAAACTCCGGATGCAAATTAAGATCATTGATGATATTGATCTCCACGCCATCACAGCCCAACTGCGCCGTACGCTCGATGAAATCAAAGATATTCATCCGGCGATTTTGGAAGAAAATGTGATAGCTCTCGGTCTCCAAACCAATTTTCATCATGAAATCCTCTTTATAAACGGCAATATTTATGGCAAGCAAATGTCGCTTGGGCTGTACCTTCACCCGGACTAGACCTGCAGATTATCCGTGCAATATTGCGTTGGGCAGTAGCATAGCCTAGGTCACGTTAACAATGATAACTAAAGCCAAACTCTAGCATGCGTGGTTTAAACATCGGTAAAGCTAAAGTAAACTTAGCGTAAAACTGCATTTACTTGATGCCCCTCTGCCATACTGCTATGCAAGATCATATTGTTAGAAAACTGTGGCCCATCACCTCCATCTAAGGCCACATCTGAGGCAAAAATTGTATAGCCAAAAGGCAGTTTTCCGCGGCATACGTCCTGATGCTTTTCTTATCTTAAGCCAACTAAAGTCTCCTTATTTTGCGGTTTATGCAACTAAAGTAAAACTTTTATTAAGGTCAACGCCACAGATTTTCTGCCTTTTTGGGCAGATCTTTCTGGTCTCTTTTCACTTTTTACTGTGTTTGTTTAGACACAAGGCTTATGTAAGTAAGGAGGCCTTATGCCTAAACTCAAATCATTTACCCGCCCGCGCTTAAGCGCGGCTCTTTTAAGTGCACTGTTACTGACCTCAAGTACCGGCTTTGCTGCCGATCTGACGTTACAGGAGGTGCATACCCTAGGTAACCTGCCGGTATCTGCCGAAGCGCAGCAGGCCATCGCCCATTTAATGGGGCAGCCCATTAGTAGCGAGCTTTTAGAGCAAGTACTTGCCGAATTAAGTCGCTACTATCAATCCCAAGGCTATCGCCATGCGCAAGCCCTTTTACCAGAGCAAGTTATTCAAGCCGATGGAAGCTTGGATGTGTATTTGGCCAATGCCCAATTAGGTCAGATTCAAGTATGCCAAAATCCCGGCGACACCTTAAATCCCTCAGCGGTTAAGCGCTTATTTAGCGGCATCTTGGAGATGCAAGGCCAAGCGGTCAATGAAGGGGAGCTTGAAAGCGCCATCTTAAAGCTTACGGATCTTGGCATCTTTAACCTGCAAGGTGAGTTTACCCCGGGTGCCCAAATGCTGACGCAGGATTTGACCTTAAATTTAACTCCGATGCAAAGCGTAGCCTTTTCCACCTTTGCTGACAATCACGGCACAGTGGCCTCGGGGCGTTATCGCTATGGCGTGAACTTAAATATCCTAAATTTAAGTGGCAATGCTGACACCTTAGGCCTGTTCTATGCCCGCTCCTCGCACCGGCAAAATAATTACAGTCTGCTCTACCAGATCCCAGTCAACTCCCACCCCACGGTAATTGGCGCCACTATTTGCCTTACCGATTATGAATTGGGGCGTGAATATACCGATCTTGGTGCTGAAGGTAAATCCTGGGATGCCTCGCTCTTTATCACCGAGCCCTTATACCGTACTCCAAACCATCGCACTAATTTTAATGGCGGCTATCGCTATCGCAAACTGACAGATGAGTTTACCGAATTTGATATCAAGTTTGAGCAGCATAGCCATGCCGTGTGGGGGGCCATTGATGAGGTCTATGTCGGGGAAGATTTCTCTTTTGCCGGGCGGGCCCAACTTACCATCGGCAAGCTGACGAACGACGATGACTTCAGTCTGTATGACGAAAACATCTTTAAGATTTTAAATCTCAATGCTCTCTTGTCATACCGGCTCAATGACGAGCTTTCTTTAAATACCGAACTTGAGGTGCAGTACACCCCCGATGATGTCGATAGCTCAGAGGAATTCGTCGCCGGCGGCGCCTCGGCCGTCTCAGGCTTTGATAGCAATGTGCTCGCCGCCGATAGCGGTGCCCTTATCAAGCTCTACCCCGAGTTAAAACCTTTTGCCGGAGTTGATTTTGCCATTCGTCCGAACTTCAAGGCGGCGATGGTCAAGGATAAGTACTACCCGCGCGACACCTTAGCGTCCGTTGGCTTAGAACTTGCTGCCCAATACCAGGGCCTCTATGCCACTTTGTCTCTTGATGCCGCCTTAGGCGATAGACCTTATGACGACTTAGATGACGGCAAAGTGTGGTTTGAAGTGGGCTTTAGATACTAAGCCTGTAAACGATTATCTCTTTTATTTCGTTAACAAGGAGTGCTTATGACAGCATTAACTATCAACGCCAAGACTCTTTCGCTTGCCGCGGCCGTGGGAGCAGTTTTAGGCCTTATTCCGATACCGGATGCAGTTGCCGCGAATCTGCCTGTATTTGACAAAGT
>JAHLFG010000015.1 GCA_018883895.1 Candidatus Anaerobiospirillum merdipullorum | reverse complement strand
GTCTAACTTGACTCTGCGTAAAAGAGGGGACGATTTTCTTTGCTAATGATGTTTAGAAATGGACCTGAACCTTGCAAGTCTCCGGGCTTACCGCCGCTTCCATGGCCTGCACGCACTCACTTGCCGGGAAGAAGGCTCTTTTGTAAAAAAGATCTCGGTAAATGATCTGCGCTCGATCTGTTTTATTCGTAGTTCAGTGGAATGTGGAGCGGTGCGGGAAAGCACGCGTTTGTCGCCTAAAACGCTAAGTAAAATCATCAGCAAATTAGAGCGTAACTTAGAACAGCAACGCAAGATAGGAGCGGATAGAAATCGCTCCTATGCGCGCTTTTTGGCCTTAGATGATACCTTTCACAGTCTGTTGTGTTCTTTTTCGGGTAACGAATTTGCCTGGGATCTGATTCAACGTATCAAGGGCAATTTAGATCGGATTCGCTTTTTTACCTTTGCCCGCATTTCACGCGTTGACCATTTGTGCAATGAGCATCAGGAAATTATCGATAAAATTAAGGTGCAAGATTTAGAGACGGCCTGCGCCTTACTGCGGCGGCACTTATATGTCATCACCGATACCTATAAGCAGGCCATGCAAGAGCATGAGCAATGGTTTATGCCCGAGGATGTCCGCGCCTTTAAACGTAAGCACTAATGCTTATGCTGCACCCGGTATTGATGGGGGCTGATTTTCATCTCACGCACAAATGCCGCACCAAAGTGACTTTGCGAGCTAAAGCCCAGTAATTGCGCAATATCGGAGAGGCTTTTGTCACTATCTTTAAGTAAGGTGGCGGCCAGCTCAATCTTGCGTTTGCGCGCATACTCCACTAAGGTCTGGCCGGTTCCTTCTTTAAACAGGCGCGATAAGTAGCCCATCGAAATCTTGAGCTCTTCGGCCATGGCCATGACGTTCAGTCTTTCATAGACATGACGGTCAATATAGGCACAGGCGCGATTGACAATGAGCGAGGAATTGTTGCCATTGGGACTTTTAAGCGCATTTTGCGCCGCGACCAATTGCGCGCATTTAATCGCGCATGCCCGCGCCAGAGCGGTGCACTCTGCGGGGTAACGACAATCCTCAATTTGCAAAATATAGGCATCCGAGAGCACATAGAGCTCCTCTACTGACAGCCCACTGTCAATGGCTTCGCGCGTGGCAATGGTGACATCGACGATAGCCAAATTTTGCGCTGAGCGCAGGGGATGTTTGGCCAGGGTGCCGCGCATGGCCGCATAGGGAGAATTGAGCGCCTCTTTCACCGCTTGCACACTACCGGCGCGAATGGCGCGACGGATGTTAAGCTCCAAGGACACCGGATTGTGTGGACGATTGGCCAAAAAATGGGAAGCAAAGACGTTGGCAATACGCTTTTGCGTCTGTTGCACCACTTCCTCGGATAAAAAATGCGCATCGAGGAGCTCATTTACCGTTTGCATGCGTCCGGTGACACCATAGTAAATAAGTAAAGCGGCGGCGGCCAAACGCGCGGGATCGCAATAGGAGAGTGCACAGGAGTCGGCATTGTGCTTGAGGGCATAGAGCTTGGCAAAATGCTGATCGGGCTTGGTCATGCAGACCGGGCCGATGATGAGGCAAATGCCATCATGACAGAGTACGCCGGCATAGATGACCGGGCTTTCGCCACAAAAGAGGGTCAGTTTTTGACTTCGGATCGTCGTCAGCATTTCCTTGCGGAAGTGGTAATCGGTCTTGAGCACATTCCAACTGTCAGGATCGTTGCTGTCAAATTTCTCTAAATAGTGATTGTCAGCTTTAAAGACGTGATAGGGCAAAGGGCACAAATAGGCAAGCAGGGTCAGGCCAAAGGAAAGCGGTGCCGGAAAATCAGCAGACATCAAATGATCCTCACAAAAGCGTAGCTTATCTCCTTAGCATAAACGTCCGGGACACTTTTGTGAATAGGAGACGTATGGATAAGAAATGCCCCCGGAGGTGTAACTTAAGGGGGCATTGGTCAAAGCGAAAATATGAGGCTCTATCAGGCCTGATAACTTAAGGCACACTGTACGGCCTGATGCCAGGCAGTAAGATGCTCTTGTCGCCAACTATCATTTTGCGCGGGCTTAAAGATGGCGGCGGTTCTATCTTGGAGCAAGACTGCTGTGTCATAAACTCCGCAGGCTATGCCGGCCATAAAGGCCGCTCCCATGCCCGATAACTCGGCATCGCGCGGTACCTTGATGGTGGTGCCGGCCAAATCGGCTTGCATTTGCATCAAATAGGGATTGCGCGTGGCGCCACCATCGACCCTAAGATCGGTAACTTGTGCGCCGGCAGATTTACCGATTAAGTTGAGCACGTCGGTTACCTGATAGGCAATGGAGTCTAAGGCCGCGCGCACAATCTCATTGCGTCCGGTGACGCGACTCATGCCCAGGAGCGCACCGCGTACCTTACCGTTAAAATAAGGTGCGCCCAAGCCCGAGAATGCCGGGATAAAGAAAGTCTTATCTTGGGGGTGGGCCGCTTGCGCCAAGGCTGCCGTTTCACCCGGATCAGAGATGAGTTTTAAATCATCTTTTAGATACGAGATGATGCCAGCGGAGTAATTGATATTGCCCTCTAGCACATAGGTCATTTGCCCCTGACGACGCCAGGCTGCTGAAGTTACCACGCCATGCTCAGGTTGCGGCACCTCCGCTCCGGCGCACATCATGATGGACGAGCCGGTACCATAGGTGGTCTTGGTTTGCCCCTTTTGCAGACAGCCTTGACCAAAGAGCGCTCCTTGTGAATCGCCAATGGCGGCATGAATGGGAATGGGGTGTGGCAACAGACCTTCAAAGTCCGTCTCACCAAAATTACTGTCGCTATCTAAAATTGGCGGCAGGGCATCTTGCGGCACTTTAAATAAGGAACACAATTCCGGCGACCAGCTGACAGTATGGATATCCATCAATTGGGTGCGCGAGGCATTAGACGGCTCGGTGGCAAAGGTCTTACCGTGGGTTAATTTATGGATAAGGAAGGTATCCATATTACCCACGCACAGATCATGGGCGGCAGCTAGCTGGGCAAAGGCCGGCACATGATCGGCAAGCCAGGTTATTTTGGCTGCCGAAAAGAACTCCGAAAGCTCAAGGCCGGTAATTTTCCTTACACGTGGGGCCATCGCTTGCACTTGCGGGGTGGAAGTAAAGGCCGCTCCGCGGGGACATTGCCAGACAATGGCATGATAGATGGGCTTTAAGGTCGAGCGCTGCCAGGCACTGACGGTTTCACGTTGCACGGACAAACCTACGCAACGCAAGGTAGCCTCCTTATCTGGGTGGCGAGCAAGTAATTTACCTACCACCGCGCAGGTATTGGCATAAATCTCATCTAAATCATGCTCGACATAACCTTGCTCATCGATAATTTGGCGATGGGGCAGGGTCTCTTTGTCCAGCAATTGTCCTGCACTGTCAAGCAGCAGGGCTTTGGTGCCCTGCGTGCTTTGATCAATGCCTAAGACGTAGCTATTAGGCATTAAGGAGCTCCTTGGCACTGTTGGCGATGCCTTCAGCGGTCAGACCATAGTACTTAAAGACCTCTAATGAAGTACCGGTAATGACGGGGCTGTCCGGCAACGACAGATTGCGCACGCGACGTGGGCAGTTGGCCGCCACCACCTGTGCAACCATCGAGCCTAAACCACCAAACGGGCTGTGCTCTTCAATGGTCAGCACGGCTTTGGTTTGCTGGGCAGCCTTAATGATGGCAGCGCTATCTAAGGGCTTGACACAGTACATATCGACTACATAGGCGCTAATGCCTTGGGCCTGTAACAGGGCTGCTGCTTGCTTGGCGTAAAGCACCATTTCGCCACAAGCAATTAAGGCCACATCGCTCCCTTCTTGAATGACGGTGGCTTGGTCCATCACAAAGGGGCAATTATCCTCGGTGTAGACTTCAGGTACCGCATTACGTCCCACGCGGATATAGGCCGGCTCATTGTCCTTGACTAAGACTTCCATTAATTTCTTGGTTTGATGGCAGTCAGAGGGCAAATAGACGCGCATGCCGGGGATAGAGCTCATGCAGGCAATGTCTTGGGCCGAGTGATGACTCATGCCTAAGGCACCATAGCTGACGCCGCCTGAAATACCGATGAGTTTGACATTGGTATGGGAGTACGCGACATCAACCTTGCATTGCTCATAGGAGCGGGCGGTGATAAAGCAAGCCGGTGACATCGGGAAGGTACGCTTACCGCAACGGGCCATGCCAGCGGCAATGCCCACTAAGTCCTGCTCGGCAATGCCCACTTCGACAAATTGCTCCGGGAAGGCTTTGGCAAACGGAGTAGCGGAGGCACTGCCGCGCGAGTCGGAGCATAAAACGACAATATCCTTATCCTGTTGCGCCGCAGCCATCAGGACGTCACAGATCATTTGCTTATTGGCAATATTGGTCATGATTAAGCCTCCTCCTCATGCTGTTTGAGATCTGCCATGATTTGTGCATATTCCTCGGCGTTGGGCACATGGTGATGCCATGAGGCCTTATTTTCCATCACCGCTGAGCCCTTGCCCTTGACGGTATTGGCCAGGACTAAGGACGGTTGACCCTTGGTGGCACGAGCTTGAGCAAAAGCCTCCTTTAGCTGTGCAATATCATTGCCGTCGGCAACATCGATGACATGCCAGCCAAAGGCGCTCCATTTGGCCTTGAGGTTTTCCAGCGCCATCACTTCTTCGGTGGTGCCGGAAATTTGCAGGCGATTTCTATCTAAGATGGCGCATAGATTGTCAAGCTTGTAGTTAGCGCCGGCCATCGCACCTTCCCACACCGAGCCTTCGGCCTGTTCACCATCGCCCATGACCACATAGACGCGGTTGGTGCTGCCATTCATGCGCTCGGTTATGGCCATGCCGACCGCTACCGGCAGCCCATGACCTAGAGCACCGGAGTTCATCTCGATACCCGGCAGTTTGTTATTGGGATGGCCAATGAAGGGGGAGCCAAATTGCGAAAATTCCTTGAGCACACGCTCACGCGGGAAAAAGCCCTTGGCCGCTAACACCGCATACAGCGATTCGACCGAGTGGCCCTTACTCATCACAAAGTGATCGTGATTTGCGCTGGCAAAATTTTCCGGGGTGACATTCATTTCATCAAAATACAAGGTCACCAAGACATCCATCACCGACATATCGCCACCGATGTGGCCGCCTTTGCCGGCGACAATCATATCCACCACGTCACGGCGCAGTTGATAGGCTAATTTGGTTAAATTCATTTGTAGATCCTATTTAATCAATAGATAACCAGTATTTATTCGCCTCTTAAGTAGGCTTTGACCTCTTCTTCAATCGGATCGTAGAGATCGGGCTTAATGCCAATGTACTTGCAGGCCTCATAAAGAATGGGTACTACATCCTTGTAGACACCGACGCAGTGGTGAATGTACGGACCGGTGACTACCTTTTCCTCCAGGCGCTTAATGTTCTGCACTTCCACCCACATATAGGTACCTAAAATCTTCGGTCCCGGGACGGACTTGGCATTGCCCAGGAGCAGAGAGTACTCGCCATTGTCGCCATCAAAGCGCGTTAAGGTGAGTTTGTCGCCCGGCTTGGCCTCAGCTGACAGCGAGCCGTCATCGTCAAAGGCAATCGGGCAGGTCAGCTCCGGCTTATCCTTGGCAATGGAAATCGGCCACGGGCCGCAGTGTTGTAATAACTCGCCGTTAGGATTGTCCGGGTGACGCACCGTCCAGTCGGCAAAGAAGCTGCGCTCAGAGTTCATTACGGCCGCCTCAGCAAGGAGCGCGGTAATGGCACCGTGAATATCGGTCTCGCAGACAATGGGGTAGCCTAAGTCATTGAGAATGGCGTTAGCGGCGCACGGCATGATACCAAGCTCACCTTGCAGGGCCGTCCAGCACTGAATGGCACCGGCATTGCAACCATATTTTTCCAGCAGATTGCGCATCGCACGGGCCAGCGCGGCGACGGTTTCAACTTTGGGCTCAGGGATCTTAATGACAGTCTTGTCGTGTAAGAAGGCCAATTCCTCTTGTGCCCCGTTGCTATCCTTAATGCGGCGCACTTCACGAATGAGCTCTGGCAGCGGAATGGGGGAGAGCTGAATGTTAAATTTCTCCAGCAGCTCGCCTTCGTTGCACATGGTAGTCCAGAAATCGAAAGGACGCGGACCCATCTGTAAAATGCGGATGTGACGGAAGGTGCGCACCACATTGCACACGGCCATAAAGTCGCGTAAGCCGCGCTCAAAGACCGGATCGGATAAGCGGCAATTGGTCAGATAAGTAAATTTGACCTGGAAACGGCGCAGTACCTTGCCGGTGGCAAAGAGACCGCATTGCGTGTCACGCAGACGACGACCGTCAGGTAAAGGGGCTTCATCCAAAGGACCCCATAACAGCACCGGCAGATTTAACTCTCTGGCCAGACGGGCGCAGACATATTCCGTGCCGAAATTGCAGTGGGCTAAGATAATGCCATCGACTTTTTCGCGGCGGAATTTGTCGACAATCTTCTTGACGTCTTCATCGGCAAAGAGCAGACCTTCGGGATTGATGTCCTTGATGTCAACAAAGTCAATGCCCAGCTCGGTTAAACGGGCGGCGGTTAAATCACGATACTTTAAGGCATCCGGGGCACTGAATACACTTCTTCTGGTAGGGACAAAACCTAATTTAATTTTTGCAGCCATGGCAATTTCCTCTGCTTGCATGCTTAAATTGATATAAAAGTTTTTACATTAAAACCCATTGTTATATAACAATGTTTTAATAAAAATTGGTGTTAATTTAAAAACTCTTGCCCCCAAAAAAGCTTTTAAAGCCTCCCTGCCATCTAGGCAGGGGAGGCTTTTACTTAAGCGCTAGGCTTTATTTAACACATAACGCATTACCACCGTTTGTCCGGCTGCCGCCTCACCAGTGCGTATGGTCAGCCGTTTGACCTTGTCAATGGACGCTGAGGTAATGACTACCGGTGAGGTAAGGTCGAAGTGATGGCTACGCAACACATCCAAATCCACCTTACAGATAAGATCGCCTGCGTTGACGCGATCGCCTTTTTTGACCTGGGGGCTAAAGCCTTCACCATTTAGCTTTACCGTATCGATGCCGATATGGAGGAGCACCTCCAGGCCATCAAAACCGGTAATGCCGTAGGTGTGCTTTTGCTCACCGATAAAGGAGACGATACCGGAGATCGGAGCTACTGCTTCCCCGGAGGAGGGGATGATGGCCACGCCATCACCCACCACCTTGCCGGCGAAGATGGGCTCATCGACGTCACCGATGGCCACCACGCGGCCATTCATGGCAGCGACGATGGGATTGCCCTTATCGCGAAAGATCATGTCCTATCCTCCTGTAGCTTATTTGTTCTCGTTACGGGCTTGCAGGGCCATACGAGCTTGCAGGTCACGCTGATACTGATCGACGATGACGGCTAGCACAATCACTAAACCCTTGATAATCATCTGCCAGAACTCAGACACACCGCACATCACCATACCATCGGAAATCACACCGATGATGAAGGCACCGATAACCGTACCAACGATGGTACCGACACCACCCATCAGCGAGGTACCGCCTAACACGGCTGCAGCAATGGCGTTCATTTCCCAGGTGTTACCGGTCATCGGGTGCGAGGCCACTAATTGCGAGGTGGCGATGATACCGACCACCGCACTGCAGGCGCCGGAGAACATATAGACTAAGAGCTTGTCCTTGTCGACATGTACGCCAGAGAGCTTGGAGGCACGCTCATTACCGCCGATGGCTAAGATATGCCAGCCAAACGGGGTCTTACGTAAGATGACGGCAGCAATCACGGCAATGAGGATAAGGATGATGACGGCTACCGGGAAGCCGGCAATGTCACGGCCGAAGATTTCAAAACCGGTATTGCCTAAAGCTTCCTTACCTACGAGGTTCGGAAAGGTGGCGCCATTGGAGATTAAGTTGGCCACACCACGCGCCATATACATCATACCTAAGGTGGCGATGAACGGCGCTACCGCAAACTTGGTGATGATGACACCGTTAATGGCACCGATGATGACACCGATGACAATGGCGATAATCACAATGGTCGGCACGCTAAAGTAAATCGTATAGCCAAACATGGTAAGTCCATGGTTAATTAAATAACCTGACACCATGCCGGCCACGCCGACTACGGCACCTACTGACAGGTCGATACCGCCGGTGACGAGCACATAGGTCATACCGATACCTAAGATACCGTACAGGGCAACGTGCTTGGCCACCAAGAGTAGCGACTGCGCGGTAAAGAAGGACTCGGCGGCAAAGGAGAAGAAGATCACGAGCAAGGAGAGCACGATTAAAGTACGGCCCTTGAGTAGCGTCATGATGATGTCATTCTTTTTCATGTTAAAACTCCGCTTGTTTATGCTTTTTCTGCGTTTTCACTAGCCTGCTGATGGCCGATATAAGAGGCTTTAACCAAATTGTCCTGTGTGATGTCAGCGCCGGTAAACTCGGCCGTTTTGACGCCGTTTGACAACACAATAATGCGATCGGCAATGGCGATGATTTCCTCAAGTTCAGAGGACACCACAATTAAGGACACGCCACGCTCGGCATATTGATAGATAAGATGGAAGATTTCAGTCTTCGCACCGATATCAATACCGCGCGACGGCTCATCAAGGAGCATGATCTCAGGCTTGGTGAGCGCACCCTTGGCAAAGACCACCTTCTGTTGATTACCGCCAGAGAGCGATAAGATAGGCAGATGTTTGTCAGCGACCTTAATGTGCACATCCTTAATCATTTCATCGGTGGCCCGGCTTTCTTGCTTATCGTTGATAAGACCAAGCGGGGTCATGAAATGACCAATTTGCGACAGGGCAATATTCTTATCAATGTCCATCGCCTGCACTAAGCCATCGCGTTGACGATCTTCTGGCAACCAGGCAAAGCCTTGGGCAATTTGGCCGGCGACGCTTTCAATCTTCAGCTCTTGACCGCCTTTAATTATCTTGCCGCTATGCTCCGGGCGCATGCCCATGATGCATTCAAAGATTTCGGTACGGCCGGCACCTAAGAGGCCATAGATACCTAAGATCTCACCGCGATGGAGGGCAAAGTTCACCTTATTAAGGAGGTAGCCACCACCGGATTTAGGCAAGGTCAGATCTTTGACCTCGAGGACCTTTTCACGGGTGTTCCAATCCACGGCGGTCTTGCGCGTAGGATAGCTCTTACCTTCGCCGACCATTTGCTTGACGATCCACGGCACGTCAATGTCTTTCACCGCCGCTTCGGCCACTAATTTACCGTCACGGAAAATGGTCACGAAATCACCAATGCGCATTAACTCCTCTAAACGGTGGGAGATGTACACAATGGAGATACCCGAGGCGGTAAGCTCGCGCATGATGTTAAAGAGTACATCCACTTCCTGCTCCGAGAGCGAAGAAGTCGGCTCATCCATGATGAGGATCTTAAGGTTGGGAATTAAGAGATTGCGGGCAATCTCAATCATCTGCTGCTGACCGACGCGCAGATCTCCTACCTTGGTATCCGGATCAATGGGGTACTTTAAGCGTGCTAAAACCTGTTTGGCCAGCTTACGGTGTTCGGCGTCATCAAGGAAACCACCCTTGGTGCGCTCAGAGGCCATAAAGAGGTTTTGGAATACCGTCAAATTCGGGAAGAGGCACAATTCCTGATGGATGATGGCAATGCCTTCGGCACGGGCATCCATGGTGGAATTAAAGCTGACCTCACGGCCTTGTAAATAAAGTTTACCGGCCGACTGTTTTTCAATACCGGCAATAATGCGCATCAAGGTCGACTTACCGGCACCATTTTCGCCAATGAGTACATTGACCTTGCCACGCTTGATGTCAAAGGACACTTGATCAAGCGCCTTGGTGCCCGGATAGATCTTGTCGATCTTCTCCGCGTGCAGATAAATTTCGTCGTTATCGCTCATGCCCTTACTCCTATTGAATCTTCAGGACTACCGGGGTGATTAAGACTTGGCTTGGACGGGTCACGGTATAGCAGCCGACGTATTCAACACGTTTGCCTTCGGCATTAGCCACATCTACCGGTTGAATGACTTCTTTTAACACTAAGTCATGTAAAGCCACCGAAACCTGTGCCCATTCGATTTGATTCTTGTAATCGTGGAAGGACAAGGTGCTGATGGTGTCACGCACGGAGGCGTTCTTGAATACCGGGCCAATTTGCAGACGGTAGCTGACATTGTTATCAATGCCATCGGGCTTAAAGGCCAAATAGCCGCTACGCAACTTGTTTTTGACCGTGGTAATGGTGCCGGTGCCCTTGACAATAAAGGACAGCTCGCCGGAGTCACCCATGGAATAATGGCCATATTTGGAGGCTACCGTGGTCAGATCGCCCCCGGCTTCATTAAAGAGCTGAGCCAAATCAACGGCATTTTGCTCAAAGTAGCTCGGGCCTTGCTCTTGCCAGAAGCTCTGGGCATTGGCAGTCGGGTCAAATACCTTCTCACCGGTTAACTGAGCTTCTGTGCCTTCAGGAATAATGGTGGCAGTTAAGCCGCCGTAGGCAAGCACTGCAACTACAGCAGCTCCGATAATTAAATTTCGCTTTGACATTGCTACTTACTTCCTATCTGAGGTAAAAAATACAAGTCGTAATCTCACCTTCCGTAATTAAACGGCCAGCGATTTATTTGTTTTATTTATTATTGAGGTGCCGCCTGATGGGCGGCACCATGGTTTAACCAAGCTTACTTACTTAGAAAGGACGAAGTTATTGAGGTTCTTGGCATTGTCGATGGTGATGACTTCACAATCAACCAGCTGCTTTTCCGGCTTGCCGGTAGAGCCGGTCTTTAAGTATTGATCGGCCTGCTCCACTGCCATCTGGGCAATTAAAGCGGCAGGCTGCATGGCGGTGGCGGTCATATCGCCCGAGAGGATCTGATCGCGGGCGTCATTGGAGCCGTCCACACCGATGATGATGAGCTTCTTGCCGGCAGCTTTGGCGGCGGCGGCAGCACCGACGGCCATGTTGTCATTGCCGGAAATAAGGCCCTTTAAGTTCGGGTAGGTCTGTAAAATGGTCTCGGTCTTAGAGTAGCCCTGGCTTTGATCCCAGTTGGCGGTCTGGACGGAGACTAACTTTAAGTCCGGGTACTGATCGATAACTTCGTGGAAAGCAGTCGAGCGGGTCTGGGCATTGTTATCAGAATCCGGGCCAAACAGTTCAGCGTACTCGCCTTCCTCTTCCATGGCCTCAACGAAGACCTCAGCTACGCCCTTGGCACCTTGATAGTTGTTAGCGACGATCTGGGCAATGGCGATACCTTGCTCGTTGATTTCACGGTCAAACAGCACGGTAGGAATGTTGTTATCATAAGCGCGCTTAACGGCAGCGACGGTGGCATCGGCACCGGCGTTATCGCAAATAATCGCGGCAGCCTTATCAGAAATGGCAGTTTCAAAGAGCTCGGATTGCTTTACCGGGCTGTCATCGTGGGACACCATCTTAACTTCATAGCCAAGCTTAGTGGCAGTGGCGGCAGCCACTTCAGCCTCGAGCTTGAAGAACGGGTTGGAGTGAGACGGAGTGATGATATACATAATGTTGCTACCACCACCGGTCAGACGCTTCGGCGCATCTGCAGCATAGGCACTAGCGGTAAAAGCGGCAGCAGCACAGGTCAGCGCAAAGGCGGCGCAAAGCTTAGATAACTTCATTGTAGATTCTCCATTTTGATTGACATTCAGGGCAATAGACGCAAAGTACTTTGCGTTAATGCTTGAGATACATCTTATGCAAGGTGCCATAGTTTGTTTGTCATAATTGTCACATTTTTATCAAATATATGATATTAGAGTTCGGTAAATTACGTCCTGACAGACAAAACAAATCAATGACTTGTAGACGTCTATGCGCAAGCATGTGCACGCAAATTTAACGGTAAAATATTATATAAAACAAAATATTAAAACTTGTTGTGCTAAAAGGACAATTACTATGCACAGCAGGCACGGGCTTTGGAAGGGCTAAAAATCAAAATGCTACGGACTTTACATTTATTTTATGCAAACGTTTGCGAACGCTAATTTGGTTCATGGTGCAAAGCTTAGGTAGAGCGCAGGGCTTTGTTTTTATGACTTAATCTTAGGGGAGCTTAAAGTTTGGGGGCAAGGGGTAAAAAAAAGCCTTCGACTGTACAGCCGAAGGCACAATGTGTAGAAGAGATTTAGAAGGAAACGTTAGATTCTAATACCACATTGCAGTACGGATGGCACTCGCCGGTACGTACCACGGCTTTAGAGGAGGCCGAGAGTTTTTTAAGCTCATCGTGCGGTACTTCCACTACCGCTACGCCATTGTCCTTAGCCCAGGCATAGACTTTTTGATAAAAGTCGGGGTTTTGGTTCTTTGATTCGGTGGCAATGGTTACTTTTTGGAATTTAGCTTCGGCATCGATGACCTTAAAGACATCCCAAAAGGGCGGAACGTTGTAGGTCACGGCCAAGTCAATGCGCTGCACGCCCTCAGGTACTGGCAGGCCGCAATCGCCGACGGTTAATGTATCAAAGTGCCCGAGCTTGGCAATAACATAGGACAGCTCAGAGTTTAAACAACCAATTTTTTTCATGTAAGTTCCTCCTTAATTAAAGCTTGTCGGTAAGGACAGTGACATTGCTGTGGGCAAGGAAGTCCTCGACTTCATTGAGTTGCGGAATGGACGGGCAGGCCCCGGCGCGCTGTACGGCTAAGGCGGAGGCGGCAGTGGCGGTATTGAGCGCGCGACTTCCCTCAAGCCCACGGGCCAGCGAGGCAATTAAAAAGCCCAAGAAGGTGTCGCCGGCTGCGGTGGTATCAACTGCTTGCACCTTATAGGAGCGGCAGGAGATCATCTCTTGGCCCGCTTCCTTTAAAATGGAGCCGCGCGAGCCTAAGGTGAGCACAAAGGAAGTTTGCGGATACTTGTCACTTAAAGCCTGCATGATGGCATAGGGATCGCTATCGGCAGACATATTGACCATCGCAGAGCCTTCGATTTCATTGACAATTAAAAAGGCACAGAGATCTAAGGGCAAGTCAAGTAATTGCAGGGTAAAGGGTGAGACATTAAAGCAGACCTTAAGCCCGCGCTTGGCTCCTTCACGGATAATATGCTCAATGTTATTGACCTCATTTTGTAAGATGAGGTAATCGCCGGCGCTAAAGTGACTTAGGGTGTTATTGATCTCTTCCACCGTCAGGGATTGATTGGCGCCGCCATAGAGCAAAATGCAGTTTTGACCGTTTTTATCGACCTGAATGATGGTGTGGCCACTTGGCATATCGCGTTTGGCCAAAAAGTCGTCATGGATGCCATTGCTACTAATTTCCTGCAAGAGCACCTTGGAGTCTTCGGCACCGACTGCACCGGCATGATAAACCTCTCCGCCAGCACGCGCGAGGGCGACGGACTGATTGAGTCCTTTGCCACCGGCAAAGATATTGCGTGATTTAGCCGCCAGCGTCTCACCGGGCATGACAAAGTGATCCACGGCGTAGACATAATCGATATTCAAAGATCCGTAATTTAAAATTTTCGGCATATTAAACCTCGTGCGCCTAGGTTATAACAAAAGGGATGATGTCCTGAGTATAGACTAAAGCCTCAAGGCCCGTATGGGCGGTAAGCTTAAGAGTGCGTAAGCTTTCAGGGAAGATCACACAATAAGCTAAGATAAGTTAAACTCTTATCAAAAATTTAATAAAAATTATAATTTTGATAAAACTGCGATGAGTCTGGGGCAAAAATGGCTTATTTATGCGGTTTTTCCAGAGGTGAAGATGTGATCTGCCATGCAATCTTAAAAAATTTTAAAAAATTTTTTTCAAAAAACGTGATCTAACGCAAAGATTTATGTATAATAACACCAACTTCGTAAGACACTCCTTATTTGATTGGCGAGGGAGCTGTGAAAACAGCTCCCTTGTTAGTTTTTAAAGCATCCTTTTTCTCTCTTTGCCTAAATAAGTCTTTAATCTGTCTAAAGTTAGCATTAGTTTGCTTGCTAAAAGGCCTTAGCTTTTTGTATCCTAAGCCCGATTTGAGCAAGATATGAGGGCGGCTACTGGCCGCATGCGTGCTATTTGGCCAATTGAGGATTTTCATGGAAGAAAGCGTCCTAGAGCAAGCTGTGAAGCCCTTTACTAAATGGGTGGGGGGCAAACGCAGAATCATTAAAAAGATTTTGCCCTTTGTGCCCTTACAGTTTGACTCCTATTTTGAGCCCTTTGTCGGCGGTGGAGCCATGTACTTTACCATTGGATGCTTTGCCAAGCAGTGTTATATCAATGACATTAATGGTGAGCTCATTAATGCCTATTGTCAGTTGCGCGATAATCCACAGGGCCTTAAGGAGCGCCTGCGCACCTATATTTATGATAAGGATTTCTATTTGGCAGTGCGCGCCCGGGATCGTGATCCGTCTTTTGTCACTTCCGCACCCTTAGAGCGGGCGGTGCGCCTAATTTATTTACTGCGCGTCTGTTATAACGGTTTGTATCGCGTCAATAGTCAAGGTTACTTCAATACTCCCTTTGGACGGTACGACGATCCCAAAATTTGCCGGGATGAGCTCCTAGATGAGGCGTCAGCGTATTTAAATCAGGTGCCCACGGAGATTAGCAATGTAAGCTACAGTGAGCTCATCGATAAAATGGATGACAACAGCTTTGTCTATTTTGACCCGCCCTATATGCCAATAGCCCGCAATTCATTTACTAGCTATCATGCGCAAGATGAATGGGATGATAGTGCACAAGCTGAATTGGCGCGCTTTTGTCAGCAACTAGATAGCAAAGGCGTACGCTTTATGCAAAGTAATTCAGATAGTAGCGCCATTCGTAAGCTCTATCAGGGTTTTACCATCATTCCTTTAAGCACCCATTCGACCATCAATGCCGATCCACGCACCCGCCATAAGCGCCGCGAAGTCTTGATTATCAACTATAAGCCGCCGGTGCCATTGCCCCCTGGCACCTATCGGCCACGTTAGCCTACCAAAGCTACAGGCATAAAAAACGCGCTTTAAGCAAGCTTAAGGCGCGTTTTTTAGTAGGCTTATGCCTGATACTTAATTTTAGTGGTGAATGCGATGCTCAATAATCGCTTTTTCTTCCCGCAACATCGCACTTGCCGCCTTGGCTCTATCGGCAGCCTTACGCTTTTGCTTCTTGGTCATTGATAACCAGGCAAAGAAGGTGAAGATCGAGACAATAAGCACAATGATAGTGGCCAGAGCATTGATTTCCGGTGACAGGCCACGGCGGACACTAGAGAAAATCAGCATCGGTAAGGTGGTACTGTCGGGACCGGCGATAAAGCTCGTGATGACTAAGTCATCCATCGACATGGTAAAGGAGAGGAGCAAGGCTGCCACTTCCGCCGGCATAATGGCCGGCAGAATGATGGCAAAGAAGACCTTAATGGGGCCGGCGCCCAAGTCCATCGCGGCCTCTTCAATGCTGATATCAAGCTCACGAAAGCGCGAGCGAATCACCACCGTGGTATAGGCCGAGCAGAAGGTGACATGCGCAATCCAAATGGCGATGATGCCACGATCGGCAAAGAAGGGAATGACATTGCCTAAGGTGACAAACAAGAGCAAGAGCGCCAAACCGGTGATCACCTCTGGCAAGACCATCGGCGCGGTCATAAAGAGCACGAAAGCACTTTCGCCTCTAAAGTAGCGCACGCGCACTAAGACGAAGGCGGCCAAGGTGCCAATAATGACGGAGGCACAGGCGGTCATGACAGCGATGATAAGAGAAATGCCTACTGCTTCAATAATGGCATCATTATTAAACAGCGCGTGATACCACTTAAAGGAAAACTCCGTCCATACCGTCACCATTTTGGACTCATTGAACGAATAGACAATGAGTGTGCCGATGGGCAGATAGAGGAAAGTAAGCGCCAGCAGAATAATTACCACTCTGGCGATGGCTGGTTTATTTACCTGCATTTAACTTCTCCTGCTCGTGGCGCTCTATCTTGTAGAAGATCATGATAGGAATGACCAGAATAACCAACATGGTGATGGCTACAGCGGAAGCAAGCGGCCAATCGCGATTGTTGAAGAACTCCTGCCACAAAATACGACCAATTAAAATCGAGCTCTTGCCACCCAACAGTTCCGGGATGACGTATTCGCCAAGTGCCGGAATGAAGACTAGCATGGAGCCGGCGATAATGCCGCTCTTAGTTTGCGGAATTAAGGTGCTAAAGAAGGTCTTGACCGGACGACATCCTAGGTCATAGGCCGCTTCAATGAGCGAGTAGTCCACCTTCATTAAGGCAGAGAACAAAGGCAAGACCATATAGGGCAGATAACAGTAGACAATGCCAACATAGACGGCAAAGTCCGTCTGGAGCATCTGTATGGGCTCATCGACGATGCCTAATACCATCAAGATATCATTGATAAGACCATCGCGTTTCATTAAGGTCATCCACGCATAGATGCGCACCACAAAGGAGGTCCAGCTGGGCATAATGACCAGCATAAAGAGCACATTACGCATCGCAGGCTTGGAGGATGCCAAAGCCCAAGCAATGGGATAACCGATAATGAGGCAGAAGAAAGTGGAGAAGGCCGCTACCTGTAACGACTTTAAGTACGAGCGAAAATAGGTGCCGTCGGGGTCGGTAAAGATATTGGTATAGTTCTCCAAGTGCAAAATGATCTGCATTGCCCCTTCTTCAAAGGTCACCAACGGAGAGTAGGGCGGAATAGCAATTTCCGTCACCGACAAGGAGATCTTGAAGATGATAAGAAAGGGCAAGAGGAAGAAAATGATCATCCACACATAGGGCACAAAAATCAGCGCATAGTCGCGCCAGGTATTTTGGTGCTTCTGTGCAAGCGCCAATTGCGGTTTACGCCGCGGCTGAAAAGCGCGGCGAATGGATGTCATATTGGAGGAAAAGCCGGTAGACATGACGCCTCCTTCTTAGAAAGTCAGGGCGATGCAGGACTCCGGGTCCCAGCTTAAATACACATGGTCATCCCACGTCGGCAGTCCTTCCTTGAAACGATCAACGTTAGGCAAGGTTGCACTGACAATACGGCCGTCGGTCAGGCGCACATAGTAAATCGAGATATCGCCCAAATAGGCAATATTTTCGACCACGCCTTCGCACCAATTGGTCTCTTCTTGCGGCTGTAAGTGGGAAATGTAGATTTTCTCCGGACGTAGCGCAATGGTAAGCGGCATGCCGTCAGCCAAATCGATGTCATGCATCAATTCAATCGGATTCTTAAAATCCTTGCAGGCAATTAAGGACTGCGTGGCATTGGAGGAAATCAAATGGCAGTCAAAGATATTGACCGAGCCAATGAACTCGGCGCAGAAACGGCAGTTGGGGTTTTCGTAAATTTCACGCGGACCGCCAATTTGCAAGAACTCGCCTTTTTCCATAATGGCAATGCGATCGGCCATGGTCATGGCTTCTTCTTGATCGTGCGTTACCATCAAGCAGGTCACACCCACGGAATTGATGATGTCCACCAGCTCAAGGCGCATCTGCTCACGCAGCTTCTTATCTAAAGCACCCATCGGCTCGTCTAAGAGTAAGACGCGCGGCTCTTTGGCAAGTGAGCGGGCTAAGGCCACACGCTGACGCTGACCGCCGGATAATTGATGCGGCTTGCGATCAACATATTCTTCCATATGCACGAGGCGTAGCATCTTATCGACCCGCTCTTCAATCTGTGCTTTGGGCAACTTCGATTGCTTAAGGCCAAAGGCGATGTTCTGCTTGACTGTCATATACGGGAAGAGGGCATAAGACTGGAACATCATATTGACCGGACGCTTGTACGGCGGCACACCGATAAGCTCACGGCCATCTAGAAGGATGCTACCTGAAGTCGGAGTTTCAAAACCGGCTAACATGCGTAGCAAGGTTGATTTGCCGCAACCAGATGAGCCGAGCAGGGCAAAGATTTCACCTTGATATAAGGTAAGATCGACGTCATTGACCGCAGTAAAGGTTTCAAAGCGCTTGGTGATGTGTTTGATCTCCAGAATCGGCTTGCGGTTTTGTTGCTCGGGAGTCGGCTTTTGGCCCGGTAATTGCCCGGGTAAATGCATCTGCTTGACCGGCTGATTTACATTCTCGCTTGTTCCGGCCGTTTGCGGCGCCGCTGCGGCGGCGGACGGCTGCTTGGCGGCAGCCTGTTGTGCATTGATGTCCACTGACGTTTCCATCTCCATGGCCCGTCTACTGACGGGGATATGAAACTCTTCACCTGTAAGTTACAGGCACCGATAAATTTCCCGCTATGTTATATAAAATTTTTAAAATTTAAAGACCCATTTTGGTTAAAAATGTAAAATTTCGGCAGGCATGGCTAGCTAGCGCGCTTTGTGTAATCAAGTTTTTTGCGCTGTGGATGATAGATCTACCAATTTTAAGGCTAAACTGAGGGCAAAAAAGCAGTCACTGCCCCGTAAAATAGCAAGGAAAAAGGCATCAGCTCGATGGACAATTTTGAATTTTATCGCCGTACGCGCATTAAATTTGGGCGTAATAGCGAAAATGAAGTCGGACAACTCATTAAGTACTCAAGCGGGCGACGCGTACTCATTATCACCGGACAGCACAGCGCGCAGAAAACCGGACTTATCGAAAAGATTAAGCGCTCGCTAGACCGTGCGGGGCTGGAGTTTAAAGAATTAAGCGGGGTGCAGTCCAATCCGCTTATCGATAAAGTGCGTCAAGGCATTAAGTTGTGTCGTGACCATAGTGTGGATTTTGTCCTTGCCGTAGGTGGGGGCTCGGTCATCGATACGGGCAAGGCCATTGCTGCGGGCGTCTTTTATGAAGGCGATGTGTGGGAGATCTTTATTAAACGGCGCAATCTCTATCGCGCTTTGCCCATTGGGGTAGTGCTGACTAATCCAGGCTCAGGCTCGGAGTGCTCGACTAATGCCGTACTTTCGGAGATAGAAGATGGTGTACGCCATAAGGTCGATGTGAGCTATGACTGCTTTGCCCCGGCTTTTGCCATCTTAAATCCGGAATTGACCTTCTCTTTAGATTTACGTTTGACGGCCCTAGGCTGTGCAGACATGTTTACGCAGGTGCTGGAGTACTATTTTACCAATACCTCCGGCGTGGATTTATCTGACCGTTTGGCCGAAGGCATGATGCAAAGCATCATTAAGCAAAGTATGGAACTGGCGCGTGATTTAAACAGCTACGATGCGCGCGCTAATTTAATGTGGGCTAGCACCATGGCCCATCATGATTTCTTAGGCTCTGGTCGTCAGCGCGATGGCGCTTCGCATAAGCTTGAATATCAACTCTCGGCGCTCTATGACACCCCACATGGGGCAGGTTTGGCGGTGATCGTACCGGCGTGGATGACCTATGTGACCCATCATAATGTGATGCGCATGGCACAATTTGGCCATCGGGTGATGGGCGTACCGATGAATTTCCATCAGCCGCTTGAGACGGCTAAGGCGGGCATTGCCCAATTGCGTTTGTACTTCAAACGTATCGGGCTACCGCAAAATTTTGCCGCCTTGGGAGTGCGCTCGGCGGACATTGAGCGTTTACTTAATAATTTGTCCTATGATGAGGAAGGGACAATCGGCTCCTACGTCAAATTAAATCGCAGTGCCTGTGAGGCCATTTATTATTTAGCGGCCACCTATAGTGAGCAAAATTAGAATTATTTAAGGAAAAGGGCCAAGCTGTAAACTTGGCCATGACTTTGCTTAGTGATTTTGTGCCAGCGCTTCGTTGTAGAGTTCACTTTTAAAGACCGCCACATTGCTCTTAAAGGCCTCACGCTGCGCGCTTACCTGTTCATTGTGCTCGGATGTAGGTAGTTTTACCGTGAGCGGATCGTAAGGCCGGTCTTGTATGCGAATTTCATAGTGCAGATGGGGCCCGGTAGTGCGGCCGGTATTGCCGGTTTTGGCAATTTGCTGTCCGGCATAGACGCTTTGCCCTTTTTTCACCTCAATCTTTGACAAATGCATATAGACCGTCGAATAGTCCTGCACATGGCGCACAATCACATAGTAACCGGCCGCACGCTGATAGCCGGCAAAGGTGACCACCCCATCAGCTGGCGCATAGACCGGCGTGCCTATAGGAGCTTTGATATCTACGCCCTGATGCGGGGCAGAGCGCCCGGTAACCGGATGATGGCGGTGCAGATTGAATGGGGAGTTAATCTGTATCGCGGTGGCAAGCGGAAAGCGCCGAAAGATCCCGGCGGTGGGCACATATTTATGCTCTTCATAATAGTTCTTATCGGCAAGATTGCGATAAAAGGTCAGTTTAGGCTCACCGCGGCGCTCAATTTCAACGGCATTGATTAAAGCCCGGGTACCTGGACCATCAAAGAGCACGCGCAGGCTATCCCCGGCCTGCAGGGCACTTAACTTGCCGTTAGAGGCATACATCTTGGCAATAGTTTGAATTTCCGTGGCAGTAAGCCCTAGGCGGTAGGCAAAGTGCTTAAAGCTTTCGCCATCTTGCAGACTGCCGTAAATAAGGCGCGGGCGCAAGCTAGAAGTGGCCTTGTCCTGAGGGGCGGTTTGGGCAGTAGTGGTCGCTTTGAGCTTGGGCATCTTATTTGCCTGCGCTAAAGTGTCCGCCTCTTGAGCTGTTGCCAAATGGGCAAAACGCGCCTCGCGAATAAGGTTAAAGCTTGCTTGATTTTGCTGTCTAGCAAAACGCCATTGCGCGCGCTCATCTTGCGGCAAAACCAAGGCTTGTAGCGTGTCATCTGGATTTAAGCCAAAGTGCAAAACTTGGCCTATTTGTAGGGCTAAGGTTTCTTGCGGCGCGGTAGCGATAATGAGCTTTAAGCTAGCTTGCGGTAGGGCAAGCTTGGCAAAAATCTTGGATAAATTATCCCCCCGCACGACCTGATACTGATACCACGTCGTCGCGCTAGTGCTAGCAGAAGGGGTGGTGTCCTTAGATACAACTGTCGAGGCGAGGGCGCGGGGCTGTTCTGGTAGAGCCAAGGGCACCGCCTGCTGGGGTTTTTGTTGACTGAGCGCAGCAATTTCCTTAATTTGCGCCGGAGCCAAATTGCGCTCTACGCTCAAAGAGGAGCTACTGGAGAAATTGTGTGGCAGGGGCGTTTTAAATTGTACTGCCGGGATGTCGTAATCTTCGTAGTTTTCTAAGTTGTGATGTTCTTGGGTGACCACGACCGGTTTTTCGCTGGATACCACATAGGATTGTTCCGCGGGATCTAAAGTCGGCTTTACCTGCGCAGTATCTGTGACAAAAGAGCTCATATCCTTAAAAGAGGATAGAAGCACCATTCCACCGCCAATGAAAACTAAGGATAAAACTAAAAGATAGCGTTTGGCGTGGGGAGATAAAAAGTCTGCGCGCAATACTTTAACTCTTAACATAATGCGCGCCATGTTATCACAAAAGGAGGTTAAAGCAAGTTTTAGTTAGCTTATGCTTACTTTAAGCCTGAAGCGCATTGCCTATCTTGCGGCTAGATAAAACGGAGCACCAGATAAATCTCCAGGGACAAGATAGCCAAGAGCAAGAGCAAAATGAGGGCGCCCGTCCAGGTCTTGGGATAGCCTAAGGCCAGATAATCCCCCAAAGCCCCACGCATGGTCAGCAGAAAGTTACTGCGACTACGGGCAAACCACAGATCACGCTTTTTGCCGACCATAAAACGCACGATGAAGGTGGTGGCAAAAGCAATAACTAAACAAATTATGATCTTAAATGGTGTAACTGTGAGTTCCGTCATGAACGTAGTTTTCCTTTTAGCTTAGAGTGTGAGCATTGGTCTTGTAACTTACCGCAAAATAAAGGAGTTCTCTTGTGGAGCCGTCAACCATTACGCTAATTGTACTCGCAGTGGTGGCCTTTTTATTCGTAACTGAGCTCATTCCTTTGGCTGTTACGGCTATGGCTGCCCCGATTGTACTAGGCTTTTGTGGCGTCTTAACGCCCAAACAAGTCTTTTCAGGTTTGTCCAATTCAACGGTAGTGCTCTTTGCCGGTATGTTCGTGGTCGGCGCGGCCATGCTTGCCTCCGGCTTGGCGCAGAGTATCGGTAATTGGGTGGTAAAAAAAGTAGGTACCCGCGAACTGCCCTTGATGGCTGCCATGATGGGCGTGACGGTACTGATGTCCTCCATGTGCTCCAATACCGGTACGGTGGCCTGCTTAATGCCGGTGATTATCGGTATTTGTGCGGCAGCCAAGATCCCAGTTTCGCCCTTACTGATGGGCCTGGCGGTAGCGGCCAATACCGGTGGTACCATCACCATGGTCGGTACGCCGCCTAATATTATTGCCGCCGGTGCCTTGGAAAATGCCGGCATTACCCCGTTCTCCTTCTTTGAGTTTGCCTATATCGGTATCCCAATTTCCCTGGTGGCAGTGGTATATATGCTCACCTTGGGGCATCGACTGACCCCGCGGCATATGGCGGATTTAGGCTCAGTTGATCAGACTCACGGCATGTCCGGCTCGCGGCGCGCCCGCATCATGTGCTTCTTTATTTTAATCTATGTCATTATCGGCCTGTGCATTGGTATCCCGGGGCTTACCTCTGAAATGGTGGCCATCTCCGGCGCACTCTTGTGTGTGCTCTTAGGTTGCGTGACCGAGCGTGAGGCTTATAACGGTATTGACTGGGTGACCATCTTCCTCTTTGCCGGTATGTTGCCCTTGGCCGATGCGCTTGATACCACCGGTGCAGGGCGGATGATTGCCGAGAAAGTGGTGGGCCTAATGGGGGATGAGCCTTCGCCGATGCTCTTTATGGTGGTGCTCTTCTGTCTGTCCGGCGGTTTAACGCAGGTGATGTCCAATACCGCAGCTGCGGCCTTGCTCTGCCCGATTGGCATCTCAATTGCCCAAGAAATGGGTTGCTCGCCGTATCCGGTGCTGATGGCCATCGCCATTGCGGCCTCTTGCGCCTTCACTACTCCGGTGGCCACACCGCCTAATACCTTGGTGATGGGCCCTGGTGGTTTCCACTTTAAGGACTACATTATTGTCGGTACGCCGCTTTTGGTGCTCTCTTTAATTGTCTGCGTGATTGTGATCCCGATCTTCTGGCCGTTTATGCCGGCTGCAAGTTAAGCAGGCAATTGTAGAGTGGCTTTATTGCCAGCATAAAAAGGCGGTCATCTGACCGCTTTTTTACTTAAATCTTTCTAACCTAAGATAAACCTTGGTTAAAGAGATCACGGCTAAGGTGCTAAACGACGGGCTTTATTAGACGGAGATGACCGCAATTAAACACTTGTTGTCAAAAGCCCGGACATTTTCCTACCGGATGTGCTATATTGCGGCGATGAATCATAATTTCGATGTGATTTGCACACACATTATCTAAAAACTCCACAGGCAAACTTCCTACGGCACCATAGAGCATAATAAAATCAACATTCATTAAATCAACAGAAAACTTACCGCCATTATATTCGATCTGCTATTTATTACGCCCTTTTGATTTAGAAATAGATTTTAAGTAAGGAATCCTCAGACTAACGCGCTTGCCACGCCTATTAGATTTCTATGTCCAAATAAAACACCCTGCTGATTGTTTGTCACATCCAAATCAGTACCCACTTAGCTATTTAAGCCTTACAACCATCATATAATATAAAGTTATTTTATTATGTACAAATTAGAGATTAGGTAGTTAATATCTAAAATTAGCCAGTTAATTTTGAACTTTAATTTTTTCATAAATTTGATAAGAATCGATAAATTGAGTTATACTCTCATCAATCT
>JAHLFG010000077.1 GCA_018883895.1 Candidatus Anaerobiospirillum merdipullorum | reverse complement strand
TTACCTGTAACCTCGCCGACAACAACTGTGTGACTCGCTCTAAGGCTTTCCATCAGGTTATTGATCAGTTCCCTGATATGAAGATGGTGGCCCGCCAGGATGCTAAGGGAGCCTTACTTGATGGTAAGAACGCTATGGACTCCATTTTACAGGCTCATCCTGACCTCAAGGGCGTAATTTGTGGTAATGGCCCGGTGGCTTTAGGTGCCGTGGCCTCCCTCAAGTCCGCCGGTCGCGATGATGTCGTGGTGGTTGGTATTGACGGCTCAAATGATGAGATGGCTTCCATCAAGGCCGGTGATCTGAAGGCTACTGCCATGTTGCAGGCTCAGGAATTGGCGGTTCAGGGTGTGAACTACCTCGATGCCTACCTTAAGGACGGTAGCAAGCCGGAGAAGGAACGCATTATGTTCCGTGGAATTTTCATTGACCAGTCCAATGCTGACAAGGTCAAAGACTTCTTATATTCCGACAAATAATTCCCCCTAATTCGCCATAAATAACTGCTGCCCAAGGGCTTTCTTGGGCAGTTATAGCCTACAGGAGCTGTGACAAGATGAGATTAAGGATTTTAGCGCTTGCTTTATGTTCAGGCATTCTGTGCTTTAGCGGCTGTCGTATGGTCAGTGTGCAGGAATATCAACAACTGCAGGACCCGGAGTCTCCGCTACTAAAACAAGCCCCTGAGATTTTTAAAAATAAACTTACTTCCCAGATTACCGAAACTGCGCTTGCGGTCGATGAGTTGACCAATAAATTAAGCACAGAGCAGGATTTTGCCAAGGCCTGTGAGACCTATGGCTTCCGTCAGTCTTCTGACTTGCAATGTAATTTCCCCGTCAAAGTTGAAGGTAGCATTACCGCTATCAATACCAAGAGCCGTCGCGGCACGATTACGGTAACTACGGCCGCAGGAACAGAGGTCAAGGTCCAGATCGGGCCGGTCATTATGGGGACGGCACTGCGTGACATTCAAAAAGGGGTCTCCTATACCTCCTTTAACGATCAGACTGTTTACGGTGAATACGGTGAGCTTATCAATGCTCAATCTGTTGAATTGTCTAAGTCCCAGAAATTTGAAGTTGGCCAGACGGTAGAAATTTATGGTGCCTTCAGTTCGTGGGATTTCCCCAACATGAGTACGGTGCGTGTGGCTCCGGTGGCTGTCACCATTAAATAAGGCTGTGTCAAATGGAAGAAAACTACAAAGAAGACGTCATTCTTGAAACGGTCAACGCCACCCGCGTTTACCCGGGCGTGACAGCGCTCAAAAGCGTTAATTACCGGGTCTATCGCAATAAGGTGAATGTGCTGATCGGTGAGAATGGCGCCGGCAAGTCGACCATGATGCGACTTTTGGCCGGCGTAGAGCAGCCGTCCTCGGGTGACGTGCTGATGGATGGCAAAAAGGTTCACTTTACTTCAACTTTAGATGCCGAAGCCCATGGAATTGCAATTATTTTCCAGGAGCTGAACTTATTTCCCAATATGAGCGTAATGGACAATATCTTCATTGCGCATGAACATTTCAAAAAAGGTGCTATCGACAATAAGGAACAATATCGCATTGCCAAAGAGCTGCTGTCTGATTTGGGCTTAGATATTGATCCTTATACCATCCTGTCAGACCTAGGTGTCGGTCACCGCCAAATGGTGGAAATTGCTCGTGCCATGTCCAAACATGCCAAGGTATTAATTATGGACGAGCCTACTTCCGCTTTAAGTCAGCAGGAAGTGCAGACGCTGTTTAAGGTCATCCGTAAGTTAAAGAGTGACGGCGTTACCATCATTTACATTTCGCACCGCCTTGAGGAGCTTATGGAAATTGGTGATTGTATTTCCATTTTCCGCGATGGCTGTTTTATTGATGAACGTGTGCGTAAGGATGCTTCGATTCCGTGGATTATTGAGCAGATGGTCGGCGCGAAGAAGAAGCAATTTGACTACTCCAAGGCCGATTATGGCGATGTGGTGCTGGAAGTCAAAGATCTGTGCGCTCTGCGGCAGACGGGCGGTTATTTGCTCAATCATGTGAGCTTTAGCCTGCGCCAAGGTGAGGTAATTGGCATCTATGGTCTGTTAGGTGCTGGCCGTACCGAGCTCTTTAATGCCATCACCGGCAACCTTGAGTATCAGCACGGCTCAGTCATGTTACAAGGTAAGCCCATTGATAATTTACGTTATCAGTTACGCCTGCAAGAAGGTATTGCCTTTGTGCCTGAAGATCGTGCTAAGGAAGGCGTGATTTCCTTAATGTCCATTAAGGACAACATGATGCTCTCCTATTACTGCTTGATCCCCTTTATCAAAGCCTTAAAGCCTTGCAGCGTTAAGGAAGAAAAAGAAAAGGTCGAGGCGGCCATTGAAAAGCTGTCTATCAAGGTAGGTGGCGTGCATCTGCCCATTACTTCACTTTCTGGTGGTAACCAACAGAAGGTGGTGCTTGGCAAGGAATTGATGATTAACCCTAAGGTAATTCTGCTAGACGAGCCAACACGTGGTATCGACGTGGGCGCTAAGGCTGACGTGTATCGTCAGATTGGCATGATGGCCAAGCAGGGCCTGGCGGTGGTGTTCTCTTCCTCCGAGCTTGATGAAGTGATGGCGCTGTCAGATCGCGTAATGGTAATGGCCTCCGGCAAGATTGCCGCCGACTTTACCCGTGAAGAAGCGGATAAGGAAAAGATCATCCGTGCATCCACTCCGGTTTAATCAATTTGGCAAAGAATAAGGATATCAAAGTGAGCAATAAATATACCATCAGCATGTATCTGCTCAAGGCTCGTACTTTCATTGCGCTCTTGGCAGTAGTACTGTTCTTTAGTTTCATGGTGAACAATTACTTCACCGTCTCCAACCTGCTCATCATGACGCAGCACGTGGCTATTACCGGCTTAATTGCCATCGGTATGACCCTCGTCATTTTAACTGCTGGCATTGACTTGTCGGTAGGCTCGGTGGTGGGCCTGGGCGGTATGATAGCCGGCTTGCTTATCAGTCAGGGTTTGCCGGTAGGTGATTCCATCATCTTCTTTAACATTGTTGAAGTGTGCTTGATTGTGATGGTCTTTGGCGGCTTAGTTGGTCTGCTCAATGGCATCATTATTACCAAGTTTATGGTGGCACCTTTCATCTGCACCTTAGGTATGCTCTATGTCGGCCGTGGCTCATCGTTATTGGTCAATAATGGTAGTACCTTCCCGAACTTAACCGGCTTTGAGGAGCTGGGCAATACCGGTTTTGCCTTCTTAGGTAGCGGTACGGTCTTGGGCGTCTACCTCCCCATCTGGATCATGGTAATTGTGACTATTATCGCGGTCTACATTACTACTAAGACTCCACTGGGCCGCTATATCTATGCCATTGGCTGTAATGAAAATGGTGCCCGTTTAGCCGGCGTGCCGGTCATTAAGACCAAGTTGTTTGTCTATATCTTCTCAGGTGTGTGCTCGGCTATCGTCGGCTTAATCTTAGCTTCGCAGCTTTTAACCTCCCACCCGATGACCGGCAATATGTTTGAAATGGATGCCATCGGCGCTACCGCCTTAGGTGGTACCTCTCTGGCCGGTGGCCGTGGCAAGGTCTTAGGTTCCATTATTGGTGCTTTCGTTATTGTGTTCTTAGCTGACGGCATGGTGATGATGGGCGTGAGCAACTTCTGGCAGATGGTGATTAAGGGCATTGTGATTATCGCTGCTGTGATCATCGATCAGATGCAAGAGAACCTGCAACACAAGGTCGTATTAATGTCCCGTACTGCTGAGGCCACTGCGGCTACTGCTAAGTAATGGTTGCCATGAGAGGAATTGAAAATGACTAAAGATATCATTATCGCTATCGACGAAGGCACCACTAACTGTAAGGCCATTGCCATTGACCGCAATGCTCAAGTGTTAGCTAAGGCCTCCCGCGCATTAGAGATCTCCACACCGCATCCTGGTTGGGTAGAGCAGGATGGGCAAGTACTAGCGCAAAAAACCATTGAAGTGGTAGCTGAGGTCTTAAAGCAGGTTGATATTGAGCGCGTTGCCTGTATCGGTATTAGCAATCAACGTGAAACCGCGATTGGCTGGTATCGCAAGAATGGCCGTCCGCTTAATATGGCCATGACCTGGCAGTGCTCACGCACCGCAGAGTTTTGCGAAAAGTTAAGAGCTGAAGGAAAGGAGGGCGTCATTAAGCAGGCCTCGGGCCTGCCGGTTGCCACTTTGTTTGCCGGCTCAAAGATGCGTTGGCTCCTTGACAATACCAAGGATGGCTACGCTTTGGCGGAAAAGGGCGAGATCTGCTTGGGTACCATTGATGCCTGGTTGCTATGGAATTTAACCGGTGGCCGGGAGTTTAAGTGTGATTACTCAAATGCTGCACGCACGCAATTGCTTAGTCTTAAGCACTTAACCTGGGATGATGAAATGCTCGCCATTTTTGGCATCCCGCGTCAGGCGTTACCACAGATTTGTCCGTCAAGTAACTTTTTTGGTACCACCTTAGGCTTACCGGGTATCCCCGATGGACTGCCGATTATGTCCATGGTGGGAGATTCGCATGCTGCCTTGTACGGGCACTGCATCGGTAAGCCTGGCTTTGTCAAAACCACCTATGGTACCGGTTCATCGGTAATGGCTCCGCTTACCGTACCGGATACCTCGGTCACGGCATTGGCTACTACCGTCGCTTGGCATAACGGTGAGGAGGTGACCTATGGCATTGAGGGCAATATCAATCATACTGGTGATGCCTTGCTGTGGATGAGTCAGGTTACCCGTACCGATAAACTTGCGGACGCCAATGACTATATCAATCGCATTGCTGAACGAGCTCCGGATAATTTAGGCATTTACTTTGTTCCGGCTTTGACCGGTGCCGGTGCCCCGTGGTGGCAGGAAAAAGCACGCGGCGTCATCTGCGGCTTAAGCCGCGGTGCAACCGTAGATCATTTAATTCGTGCAGCCCTTGAATCAATTGCCTATCAGATAGCCGACGTGATTGAGTTCATGCGCAAGGTACCGTCCTTTTCGCTCAATACCTTAATGGTAGATGGCGGTCCGACTAAGAATGATTGGCTGATGCAATTTCAAGCAGATCTCTTAGGTTGCAAAGTCTCGCGAAGCACTACCTCTGAATTGTCTGCCATCGGTGCCGGCATGCTTGCGGCTAAGTGCTGTTTTAAGCTCTCTGTAGATGAGCTTGAGGCAATGATCCCGACGCATTTTGAATTTATTCCCAATCCGGAGCGGACTGCGCAATATGCACTGTGCAAGCAACAGTGGGATTCAGCAGTACGCATGACTTTAAACCATATTTAACTGTTATTGAATAAAATTCTCTCATAATGGAAAAAGAGGTAAATAAAATGATGCAGAGATTTGTTGGTTCTACCGTCGCTGTAACTGGTGCTTGCCGTGGTATTGGCAGAGGTATTGCGGAGCGTTTTGCCCAGGAAGGCGCTGACGTCATTATTTCTGATATGTCTGAAGCCGTCACTGAGACAGCACGCGAAATCGCTGACAAATATAAGGTCAAGGCTCAAGGCTTGGTGGTGGATGTCACCAATGAAGAGCAGGTAGTTGGCATGTACGACATGATTGCCAAGGACTATGGCAAGTTGGACGTATCAGTGCAAAATGCCGGTATCATTACCATTCAGCACTTTGACAAGATGTCTGTCGCTGAGTTTTCTAAGGTGGTTAACGTTGATGCCATCGGCGTGTGGCTGTGCGCTCGTGAAGCTGCCAAGATCATGGTTAAGCAGAACAAAGGTCGCATTATTAATTCTTCCTCAGGCCAGGGCCGTAAGGGCTTTATTTACACTCCGCACTATGCTTGCGCCAAGATGGGTGTGATCGGTATTACTCAATCTTTAGCCATCGAATTAGCTCCGCACAATATTACGGTTAATGCTTTCTGCCCGGGCATTATCGTAACCAATATGTGGGACTACAACGATAAGGTTTGGGGCGAAATGCTGAGCACTCCGGAGAAACAGTACAAGAAGGGTGAGCTGATGCAGGAGTGGGTGAACGGCATTCCGTTAAAGCGTGCTGGTGTTCCGGCTGACGTGGCTAACGTGATCGCCTTCTTGGCCTCTGAAGATGCCGCCTATGTGACTGGCCAGACCATCAACATCGACGGTGGCATGTTCATGAACTAAAAGCTTGTACCTAAAAGTACAGAGCACGGCCGGCGGCCAACGCCGCCGGCTTGGGCAATAACTTCTATAGCAAGGAGGATCGCAGCATGCAGGCTTGACCTGTTCCCCCTGCGATAATGGAATGAACTTACAGGCATTAGCTTACAAACTACGCAAAGACGTCATCAACATTATCGTATCCGGCAAAGGAGGGCATATCGGTGGCGATATGTCAGTCATGGATGCGCTGGTTACGCTGTACTTTAAAGTCATGGATGTCACTCCGGAAAATTTTGCCTCCGGCAAGCATGATCACTTTGTCATGAGTAAGGGACATTCAGTCGAAAGTCTTTACGCAGTCTTGGCAGAAAAAGGCTTCTTCCCTTTAAGCCAAGTTTTAAATGAATTTTCACGCTTCGGCAGCAAGTTCATCGGCCATCCCAACAATAAGCTGCCGGGCATTGAAATGAATTCTGGCGCTTTAGGGCATGGTCTGCCGGTAGCAGTCGGTATGGCTTTAGCCTGCCGTATGAACGGCAGTAGCGAGCGTGTTTATACCTTCCTTGGCGATGGTGAACTTGCTGAAGGTTCGAATTGGGAAGGAGCGATGGCCGCAGCCAATTATCACTTAGACAATTTATGCGCCTTAATTGACCGCAATCGTCTGCAGATTTCAGGTTGCACCGAAGATGTAATGGCACTTGAAGATCTTAAAGCCAAATGGCAAGCCTTTGGTTGGCATGTCATCGTGGTAGAAGACGGCAACAGTATTGATGAGTTAAGCGCCGCCTTTGCCGCAGCGAAAGAGGTGCAGGGCAAGCCAACCATGCTCATTGCCAATACCGTCAAGGGCAAGGGTTCGGCGGTGATGGAAAATAAAGCCGGCTGGCATCACCATGTGCCCAATGAAGAAGAATATCAACAAATTATGCGCGATCTGGATGCAGCTTACGAGGAGGCTTTGAAAAATGGCTAAAGCTAATAAGCAGGTTATTTGTGAAGTTTTAATGGATGCTGCAAAGACGGATAAGGATATTGTCGTCTTATGTTCCGATTCGCGCGGCAGTGCTTCGGCGACACCTTTTGCTCAATCCTTCCCGGAGCAATTTGTGGAAGTAGGTATTGCAGAGCAGGACTTAGTCGGCATAGCTGCCGGCATGGCCCGTTGCGGCAAGCGTACTTTCCCGATGTCGCCGGCTTGTTTCATCACCGCACGTTCGTATGAGCAGTGTAAGGTCGATGTGGCTTACTCGCATACCAATGTCAAACTGATTGGTATTTCAGGTGGCGTCAGTTACGGTGCCTTAGGAATGAGCCATCACTCGGCGCAGGATATTGCTTGCATGAGCTCTATCCCGGGTATGCGTGTCTATCTGCCATCGGATAGCCATCAGACCAAGAAGCTGATGGAGGTCTTAATCAAGGACAATGAGCCGGCTTATATCCGCGTCGGTCGCAATGCTGTAGAGGATGTCTACAGCGCAGATAATTGCCCCTTTGAGATGGATAAAGCAACCGTCATTGCCCATGGCACGGATGTCACCTTAGTTGCCACCGGTGAGATGGTAAAGCCTGCAGTTGAAGCTGCCAAAATCTTAGAGCAAGCGGGCATTAGTACTGCGGTAATTGATATGTATTGTGTCAAGCCTTTAGATACGGCGACCTTATTGCAAGAGAGTGCTACTTCGCGTTTAGTTGTGACTATCGAGGAGCATTCGATTTTTGGCGGTATGGGTTCCATGGTGGCGCAAGTGCTTGCACGGCATTGCCCGAAGAAAGTAGTATGCCTGGCTCTTCCGGATGAACCGGCTCCGGCTGGTACTTCTAAGGAAGTGTTTGCCCATTACGGTTTAACTGGCATCGGTATTGCGCAGACGGTTAAAGAGAATTTGTAGTTCTGCAAACCGTCCTTACACAAAGTAACGTGCCGCAGTTTAAGGCTGCGGCCGTAAGCCATAACACAGCCTTAGATAGACGAGGAATCATGCCCGAACAGGACTTGCAAGATTGGTTTGCACCATTTATCCAGCCCCGTTCTAGTGCGGTTTTAGAGCCTGTGCAATTGGAACATTACATCAAATTAATCATTCAGATGCTCCATATTCAGGTGCACTGTTATAAGGCTGATGGTACGCTGGTTCTTAAATTGGCCTATAGCGTGGTAGATGGTGCCGGCGACCCGTTACAAAGCGATGCGGCGTTTTTGCAATCTCTGATGCAACAGGCCAAACAAGACTCGGTCTTTATTGTCAGCGATCATGGCCCCATCGTTTATGGCGGGGTGCTGGTTAATGAACAAATCATTATCTTTGGCCCGGTGATTATCGGTGTGCCGCAGGATGATATTGCCAAGCTTCATGGGCTTCGTCATAACTGTGCTCCGCCTTCACTTACCAAGGGCGATGTGCCGTCTTTTTGCTCAGCCTTGCTGTTGTTACATTCGATTTTTAATAAGGAAGATTTGTCGCTCAATGCTTTTATTGCGCGCTCATTTCTTAATGCCACGATTTTAAAGAGCTTAAGTCGAAAGATTTCGGATATCACCGCGCTCAATATTGAAGGTCAACCGCATCATCCGTTATCGATGGAAACGCGGGTGTTAGAAAATATCCGTCTTGGTGATCCTGACAGATTAATGCAAAGTCTTGATTATCCCTATCCGGGACGGCGTGGTACTTTAGCCACTGACATTCTGCGCTCTGAGAAAAATATTGGCATTATTGATGTTACTTTGTCTGCCCGTGCAGCCATCAGCGGCGGCTTGGGTGTTGAGCGTGCCTATGTGGTGGCGGATGCCTTTATTCTACAGGTGGAGGATGCTAAAACCCCGCAGGAGGTTTTTGCCATTAAAACTGCGGCGCAACTGCGTTTTGCTCAACTTGTTAAAGAAAATAAAGGTCAGGCAGAAGATTATCTGAAATTAAATCAACCCCCGGTGGCACACGATGAAGTGGTGCAAGCAACGGATAACGACACTGAAGTAATCGAAAGGCAAAATAAGATTGTCATGACGATTAAGAATTATGTGCAGCGTTCAATTCACAGCAAACTTACCATCGAAAGCATCAGTAATGAACTTAAGCTCAGCAAATCTTATATGCAGCGTATTTTTCGCGAAAGAGAGCATATTTCCCTGATGCGTTATTGTCGCCGCGAGAAGATTAAGGTGGCCGAACAATTGCTCTGTGATTCGGACTACAGTATTGCCGAAATCACGGAGATGCTAAGTTTTTGTTCACAAAGTCATTTTACGCAATGTTTTAAAAAGGAAGTTGGCGTTACGCCTGATATCTTCCGACTCAAACATAAGGTAACGATTTGACGCTTGTGCTAGCGTTTGGAGTTTGAAAGGAGATTATATCTATGTACCGTAAACTTGCAGGAGTATGCGCTCTTACCCTCTGTTGTACCGCCTTAGCAGCACCGGAGCCTTTTTTAGAGGTATCGCTCTATAGTCAAAACGACCCCTTTATTCGGGCTTACGGCGAAACTTTGCAACAGCTGACCGATGGTAGCTTCGAGGTGACAGTTAATTATGCACAAGAAGATTTGGTCAAAGAGTATCAACAGTTACAACTGGCGGTGAAGAATGGTGCCGGGGCGCTGATTGTCAATCCCGTTGATCCTGCTAGTACTCATCAGATTATTGAGCTGGCCGATAGCAAAGACTTGCCGCTTATTTTCATTAATCGTGAACCAGCGGCGAATGTTCTCAACTCATACAATAAAGCTTGGTATGTAGGTACCGACTCAACACAGGCAGGTTCCTTTCAGGCGGATATGTTAACGCGCTATGTGTTAGATCATCCCACGGCAGACCGAAATGGTGACGGAGTAATTTCCTATATGCTGTTACAAGGTGAAAAAGGTTTGGCCGATACCATCTATCGCACAATGTCGCTTAATCACAGTCTCGATAACTCACCGGTGATGTTCAAACAAGAAGCTAGCGTGTATGCCAATTGGCAGTTTGATCAGGCTTTACAGGCGGTGGAATCGTTTATCCGGCAAAATGGTATCGATAAGTTAGAGGCAATTGTAGCCAATAATGACGATATGGCCCTAGGTGCATTACAGTTCTTAAAGAGTCAAGGCTACAATAGTGGTGATCCGCAGAAATTCATTCCTATTGTAGGCATTGATGCCACCTCCCAGGCTTTAAAGGCCGTGGAAGACGGGGAGATGATTGGTACGGTAAAGAACGATTATACTGCGCAGGCTCGTGCCGCCTTCCGCCTTGCTTATATGGCCATGCATGGCAAAGAAATCAGTCAGAGCTCGACCGGCTATTATTTCTCCGGTGGGCGTTCCATCTATGTGCCGTATGTGAAGATTTACTTTGAGTAGCACTATCCCTCCTTAAATCACAAAAACTACTAAGTTTTGCTGCCACAGCTTGATTGCTGGGGCAGCCTTTTTATTTAAGAGGGATGTTGTTTACTTACTTCTTTTCCTTGCGCGGGCGCTGATAGTGGGTTTTGTACAGTGCGCGCGTGCGGGTGAGCACTAAGGCTTCGGCCGGAACTTCCTTGGTGACGGTGGTGCCGGCGGCGATGGTGGCGCCCTTTCTTACCGTTACCGGGGCGACCAATTGCGTATCTGAGCCGACAAAGACATCATCTTCGATGATGGTTTGATGCTTATTGGCACCATCGTAATTGCAGGTAATGGTACCCGCGCCGATATTAACTTCCGCGCCAATCTCACTGTCACCTAAATAAGACAAGTGCCCGGCCTTGGTGCCCTTGCCCAAATGGGCCTTTTTCAGCTCGACGAAGTTACCCACATGAGCCTTTTCCTCCAAGGTATTGCCCGGGCGTAAACGCGCAAACGGACCTACCGTGACGGCGGCCTTTAAGTGTGATTGCTCCATCACCGTATAGGGCGATACCACCACATTATCGTCAATCACGCAGTCACTGATGATGCATCCAGCGCCAATGGTGACGTTATTGCCCAGCACACAGTGCCCGGAGAGCACGCAATTGACGTCAATAAAGCAATCTTGTCCATGCTCTAAGGTGCCACGCAGATCAAAGCGCTGCGGATCGGCTAAGGTTACGCCTTCATCAAGCAATTTACGCGCTTGCAATTGCTGATAAGTGCGCTCGGCTTGCGCCAATTGCACCTTGCTGTTGACCCCGCGTAGATAGGCAAAGTTATCAGAGGTCATGGCCGCCACCTGACCGCCATCTTTGACGATAAGGGAGGTCAAATCAGTAAGGTAGTACTCGTGTTGGGCATTATTGCACTCAATGCGTGGCAGATAGTGCTGTAACACGCTACACGGCAGGGCAATGATGCCGCTGTTAATTTCCTTAATGTTAAGCTCGTCGGCCGAGCAATCCTTTTGCTCGACAATACCTTCAATGGCACCGCTCTCGTTACGGACAATACGACCGTAGCCTGTCGGATCGTCTAAGGTACAGGTAAGGAGCATTAATTGTGCCTGACTTGTTTGTAAAGCGTCGAGCAATTGCTGTAAGTCGGTCAGCGGCGTTAAGGGAGTGTCGGCATAGAGCACCAAGACCGTGCTGTCACTATCTAAGGCAGGCAGGGCGGCTTTAACGGCATCGGCGGTGCCGCGTTGTTGCTCTTGTTTGCAGCAGCATAAGGTCGTGCCCGTAGCGCAACGCTCAGCCTCCGCTTGTACCAATTCACCTTGATGGCCGGTAACCACCACAATCTTCTGCGGCTTTAAGGCCTTGGCGGTGGCGATGACATGGCTTAACATGCTCTGTCCTGCGACCTGATGTAAGACCTTAGGCAGGGCCGAATGCATGCGCTTGCCCAGACCGGCAGCTAAAATCACAATCTCAAGTTTCACTTATACGACTCCCATTTGCCTTTCTTTAACAGATAAATGGTCAAAAGCAGCCCGCCTAAAGCAAAGGGCACGGAGAGCAATTGGCCTACCGTGAAGATGCTATGGGTGGAATAGTCCGCCTGTTCGACCTTAAAGGGTTCAATGCAAAAACGCGCCGCGTAAATGAAGAAAAAGAGCAGGGCAAAGATAAGTCCCTGCGGGCGGCGTTTTACTTTAAAGTAAATAAATCCGAGGATGATGAAGGTAATAAAGTAGGACAGGGCCTCATACAGTTGTGCCGGATGGCGCGGGAAGGTCTCTCCTAAACGGGCAAAGATGACGCCCCAGGAGCCATCAGTCGGAATACCCAAGATCTCGGAGTTCATGAAATTGCCCAGGCGAATTAAGGTACATACCAGGGCAATGGGCACGCAGAGCATGTCCGCTAGGGTAAAGAAGGTATAGCGTGGTTTATAGAGCTTAAAGTAGATAAAGAGTGCCACCAACACACCGATGGTGCCGCCGTGACTTGCCAAACCACCATGCCAAATCTTTAAAATTTCCATGGGGTGGGACAAATAGAAGTCCGGCTCATAGATAAGGCAATGGCCGAGGCGGGCGCCGATGACGGTACCGACAAAGATAAAGATAAGCAGGCGGTCTAATTCATTGGTGTCCCAACCACGCTTTTTGTACATATATTGCATGATAAGGTAGCCCAAGACAAAGCCGCCAGCAAACAAGATGCCATACCAATGCAAGGCCACCGGACCTAGGGTGAGCGCAATGGGATCGGCGTTCCAGTAAAACATGATCTCTTTTTCTCCTGACTGAAACTTTAGGCATTGTAATAAAGCTCTTGGCAGATGAAAAGGTAAGGGCAAAGCACGGGCGGGTGCATATGGTAAAATTCAGCGACTTTATTGGTAGCTGTGGGTATATCTATGCAGGCCGTTGAGACTTTTTTTACTACTGCCGCTATCGCACTCTTTGCGTTAGGGCTAGTGCATTGTGTGTTGCCACGCTCCTTTCGTTTGGGCGTGGTGCTGATGCTGTGGGGCGATGCCTGTTTTGCTGTGGCCATCGCTTTTCCCAAAAAGGCGTTGGCAATGTTGGCAAGTTGCGGGGTGGTGCCGCCGGCAAGTGACTTTACCGTAGTAGGGCTTATCTTTGCGCTGGTCATTACCCTGATTTGTTATCTTATCTTTATGCGTTATTTTCACTATCGGCCGCTGTGGCAGAAAAAAACACCTGTACCTGAAGCTCCCAAGAGCTCGTCCAATACCGCCGATCCCCAGCTGTTTAAGGATGTTAAATTACAGTCTAAGGCGCAAAATAAGTGAAAAGTACCCACTGCCTCTATACCGCTACGTATGCTGATTTAAAGGAAAGTACCGATCCGCGCGATGTGGCGGAGCTGACTAAATGGAATTTGCATGGCAGGCGCGCCGGCCAATTTTTGCAAGAGCGCTTTTTTCTGCGCCGCTGCTTTAATCATTATTTAGAGCAGGACGATGCCACCCCCTTGCCCGATACCTGCCGTTTAAGTCATGGTAAGCCGTACTTTTTAGGCGATCCGGCCTTTTACAATTTGACCAATACCGGGCAGGCGCTCTTACTGCTCCTCTCCCACGATGGCCCGGTGGGGGTGGATGCGGAGTGTTTGCGTAAGCGGCGCAATCTGCAGGCGGTGGCCAAAAAAGTCTTGGGGCCGGCGGAGTGGCAATATTTCACTTCCCTTGCGTCAACAGATGAGGAAAATAACGCGGCACAATTGGACTTTTTCTTGCAACGCTGGACCTGGCGGGAGTGTTTACTCAAAGCCTCAGGCATTGCCTTGGCCGGACTTTCTTCCGTGGTAGGCGATGACAAGGAGCGCGATAAGGTTACTAGTCCTTTAAATGTAAGTGGCCTGATGTATTCCTATGCTTTAAGTGATGTGGGCTTGGGAGAGGGGTGGTTTACCATCTTCCCCGGCGATAACACCGGGGATTTGTCTACCTTAGGCTACAGCCCTCAAGGGGAGGGCTTTACCTTCAGCGCTCTTGATATTAAGGCGCGCGCCTGTGCGCAGGTAAATTAATCTAAGAGCTCAATCTTGCAGTCATGCGGCTCTTTTTGATTTTCATCTAAGATAATTTCCCCAAAGCTCTTGGCCTTGATAAAGCCGGTAAGCGGATTTTTAACCGAGGTGACGGGGCTTTGAATAGTCGCTTGCACCGAGCTGTATTCAAAGGCCAAATCGGCATCGGCATCAAAGGTGCAGTCGATAAGCTTGAGGTTATGGGCATAGCATAAAGGTTGCGTGCCGGCGATATGGCAGTGCACCAAGGTTAAATTGGTGCTATGCCAGGCCAAATACTCGCCTAAGACTTGACTGTCCTCAATTAAGATATCCGCGCTTTCCCAGAAGGCATCCTTGGTGTTAAGCACACTGTTTTTAATGTGGATGTTATGGCAGTACTGAAAGGAGTACTTACCCTGTAGGGTAAGGCCGTCAATCTGTAAATTATCGCTATTAAAGAAAATATAGTCGGCCTTGCCAATGCGGGTATTGTGCACCTCCACGTTACGGCATTTCCATAACAGCTCTTGGGCATCAGGAAAATCACAGTCAATTAGTTTGACGTTATCGACTTCGCGCAGCATCTTGGGGGCTTCACTGCGACAGCCTTGCATCACAATATTGCGGTCATACCATAAGGGGGCGCGGCAATCGACGGTTAAATGACAATTTAAAATCTTGGTATTGGTGTTATGCCAGAAAGGATAGCGGCCGATAAAGGTGCAATCTTGGGCCACAATATCGCTACACTCCTTAAGCGCACTTTCACCTTCGTGAATGGTGGAATTTTTGAGCGTAACGTGATGATGATTAAACAGCGGACGCTCGCCGTAAAAATCCTGTTGCGAAATTTCTTGCATAATGCTCATGATGTTCTATGTTCGTTTGAAAAAGTTTTTTGCCTTAGGCTCAAGCTCACGGCGCCCTTGGCAACCTATTATTGTAAGGACAACGGTTAGCTTACACTAATACTATATATCTATCGTTATCAATGCCTTCAAGTTATACTTAAGCTCTTTGGGGCGGATCTTTACGGTAGCTAAAGTCATGCTTTTTAAGCCACTTGGCCCGCTGCAGACGGATGAGGAACATTGTGCCGCGCAAGGACAATTCGATGGCCATCGCTATCCACACGCCATATAAACCATAATGCGGCGAGAGCAGGGCGGCCATGGTCAAACGCACCGCCCACATGGAAAAGAAGTTCATGCAACTTGGCAGCAAAGTATCGCCGGCACCGACAAAGACTCCATAGGCGACAATCGAGGCGCCAAAGAGCGGCTCGGCAAAGGCCTCAATGCGCAAAATATTGACGGCCAAGTTTTGTACCGCCGCATCCGGCGTCATCATGGCCATCACATAGGGTGAGAGCACAAACATCGCCACGCCGCCGATGCCCATCACTATCATGCCAAGCACGGTGGTAATACGCGCAAAGCTTAAGGTAAGTTTGGGCCGCTTGGCCCCGATACTTTGGCCTACCAAGGTGGTGGCCGCTTCCGACAGGCCATAGCCTGGCATATAACATAGGCTCTCGACCGTAATGGCAAAGGAGTGGGCGGCAATGGCGACAATGCCCAAGGGGGCGACAATGATGGTGGTGACAATTTGCGCAAGTGAGATGGCCAAATGTTGCCCGGCCATGGGCAGCGAGATTTTCAAGGCCTTGCGCACCACGGAAAGTGTGGGCTTAAAACTGCCCTTTTCTTGCCATAAGGCCATGGTTTTGGATTTTACCGCGGCAAAATAGGTCATTAAGATGCAGGTACAGCCTTCGGCCGCAGCGGTGCCGGCAGCCGCGCCGACGACGCCTAGGCCCAGACCGGGCACGGTAAGGCTGAACGCGCCTAGCGACAGTTCGCGGGTGGGGAAGATAAAGAAGAAGTTGAAGATGACATCTTCCACACACATCAGGATGTTAAGGACGCTGGGCACCTTCATATTGCCCGAGCAGCGTAGCATCGCCCCGGAGAGCATGCTAAGTTGCAAACAGGGCAGGGCAAGCGCCAAGATTAAAAAGTACAGGGCAGCATCATCCACAATGGCCGGATCGCCGCCTAACCACATTGGCAAATGCGGACTTATTAAGGCCGCGACGGTGGCAATGGTCGCGGCCGTGGCCAAGGTGACACTATAGGATTGACGCATGACCTGGCGGGCGGCCGCCGGGTTGCCGGCGCCAATTAAATGGGCTACCTGTACGGCATATCCCATGGCAGCAGCTGAGCACAAGCCACCAATGACCCATAAAGAAGATGACATCAGACCTACGGCGGCGGAGGCTTGCGCGCCTAAACTGCCGACCATCGCTGCATCGATATAGAACATCATGATGGTGGAGATCTGGGCAAAGATGGAGGGGGTGGCCAATTTGATAATGAGCAGTAATTCCTGCTGCAAGGTAAAGCGTCCGCGGGTGCGGATATTGGCAAGCAATTCATCCCCGGTCATATGCTCTCTCCTCGAGGTCCTTACGTTTGCGCGTAATGTGCAGTGCCATCAGTGCTTTGTCAAGGGGCAATTTTGCCACCTTAAAGTGAACTTGGGTGCAGGCAAGTAAATCTTTTCTAAACTGCGATATATATCGCGGTTTTTGGGGGAGAAATTTTTCTGTTTTGCGATTGATCTCCCATCTTGCTTAGGTATAGAATACGGTGCTCCCATTTTTAGGGAAGAGTAAAGTCTGTCCAAAAATTTGGACCAACAGGAGATTTTATTTATATATGGCTACTATCAATCAGCTGGTGCGTAAGCCCCGCGTGAAGGTGGTTTCAAAGAATAAGGTTCCGGCCTTAGAAGCCTGCCCTCAGAAGCGCGGCGTGTGCACTCGCGTTTACACTACTACGCCGAAGAAGCCGAACTCGGCTATGCGTAAGGTTTGCCGTGTGCGCCTGACCAATGGTTTTGAAGTTACTTCCTACATTGGCGGCGTGGGTCACAACCTGCAGGAGCACTCTGTCGTCCTTATCCGTGGCGGCCGTGTGAAGGATCTCCCGGGCGTGCGTTATCACACCATTCGTGGTTGCTTAGACTGCGCCGGTGTGAAGGACCGCAAGCAGGGTCGTTCTCTGTATGGTGTCAAGAAGCCTAAGGCTTAATCGGACATCCCCGCAGAGTAAGGCCAAACAGCTTTTTGTGTAATTTAATCATTTAGTTTTGGAAAACCCTGAAGTTACGAGGATTTATCAATGCCAAGACGTCGTGTTGTCGGTCAGCGCAAGATTCTGCCTGATCCTAAGTTCGGTTCAGAGCTCTTAGCAAAGTTCATTAATGTGGTGATGCTCGACGGTAAGAAGTCCGTCGCTGAAAGCATCGTTTACGGCGCTTTAGACACTATTTCTCAGAAGAGCGGCAAGGAACACCTCGCCCTGTTCGAGGAAGCCCTTGAGCACATTCGTCCTGCAGTCGAAGTTAAGTCCCGCCGTGTTGGTGGTTCGACCTATCAGGTGCCGGTCGAAGTTCGTCCGGCTCGCGGTAATGCCCTGGCCATGCGTTGGCTGGTGGACGCCGCTCGTGCCCGTCATGAAAAGACCATGGCCTTACGCCTGGCCGGTGAGATGATGGACGCCGCTGAGAATAAGGGCAGCGCAGTTAAGAAGCGTGAAGACGTACATCGTATGGCTGAGGCTAACAAGGCCTTCGCTCACTTCCGCTGGTAATCATCGAGGTATTTTAAATTGCCACGTACAACCCCTATTAATCTGTACCGTAATATCGGTATCAGTGCGCATATTGATGCGGGCAAGACTACTACTACCGAGCGTATTCTGTTCTACACCGGCAAGAACCACAAGATTGGTGAGGTGCATGACGGTGCTGCTACCATGGACTGGATGGAGCAGGAGCAGGAGCGCGGTATTACCATTACCTCCGCAGCAACCACTTGCTACTGGAGAGGTATGGCCCATCAGTTCCCGCATCCGTATCGCTTCAATATTATTGACACCCCGGGCCACGTAGACTTCACCATTGAGGTGGAGCGTTCGATGCGTGTGTTAGACGGTGCCGTGATGGTGTACTGCGCCGTAGGTGGCGTACAGCCGCAGTCTGAGACCGTATGGCGTCAGGCTAACAAGTACAACGTTCCGCGTATTGCTTTCGTCAATAAGATGGACCGTACCGGTGCTAACTTCCTGCGCGTAGTTGAGCAGATTCAGACCCGTTTAAAGGGCAACCCGGTGCCGTTACAGTTACCTATCGGTAAGGAAGATACCTTCATCGGTGTGGTTGACCTGTTAAAGCGTAAGGCCATTGACTGGCACGAGGAAGATCAGGGCGTAAGCTTCGATTATGCCGATATTCCGGCTGACATGGTTGATGAAGTCGAAGAGTGGCGCGCTAAGATGGTGGAAGCTGCTGCTGAAGCCAACGAGACCTTAATGGAGAAATTCTTTGGCGGTGAAGAGCTGACCGAGGAAGAAATCGTTGCCGGTCTGCGTGAGCGTACGCTGCGTTGCGAAATCATCCCGATGACCTGCGGCTCTGCCTTTAAGAACAAGGGCGTGCAGGCGATGCTCGACGCCGTGGTGATGTATCTGCCGTCTCCGACCGACATTCCGCCGGTTAAGGGCGAGACCTTAGATGGTGAGCCTGATGAGCGTAAGGCTGATGACAAAGAGCCGTTCTCTGCTTTAGCCTTCAAGATCGCCACCGATCCGTTTGTGGGTAACTTAACCTTCTTACGTTGCTACTCCGGTACTGCCGTATCCGGCGAGACCGTGCTCAACTCCGTCAAGCAGAAGCGTGAGCGCTTTGGTCGTTTGGTGTTAATGCACGCCAACAACCGTACTGAGATTAAGGAAATTTACGCTGGCGATATCGTCGGTGCTATCGGCCTCAAGGACACCACCACTGGTGATACCCTGTGCGTTGAAGATCATCCGATTGTGCTCGAGCGCATGGAGTTCCCGGATCCGGTGATTTCCGTGGCCGTGGAGCCTAAGACCAAGACCGACCAAGAGAAGATGGCTTTGGCCTTAAATCGCTTGGCACAGGAAGATCCGTCCTTCCGCGTGCACACTGACGAAGAGTCGGGCCAGACCATTATTTCCGGTATGGGTGAGTTGCACTTAGACATCATCGTCGACCGTATGCGTCGTGAGTTTAAGGTCGAGTGCAACGTCGGTAAGCCGCAGGTGGCCTACCGTGAAACCATCCGCAGCAAGGTCGAGCAGGAAGGCAAGTTCGTCCGTCAGTCCGGTGGTCGTGGTCAGTACGGTCACTGCTGGCTCCGTATCGAGCCGCTCGAGGCTGGCAAGGGCTACGAGTTCGTCAACGAGATCGTGGGTGGTGTTATTCCTAAGGAATACATCCCGGCTGTCGATAAGGGCGTGCAAGAGCAGATCGCCAACGGTGTGCTCGCTGGCTTCCCGGTGGTTGACGTTAAGGTTACCGTCTTCGATGGTTCCTACCACGAAGTGGACTCTTCGGAAATGGCTTTCAAGATTGCCGGTTCCATGGCCTTCAAGGCTGGCTTCATGAAAGCCAACCCGGTACTGCTTGAGCCTATCATGAAGGTTGAAGTTGAGACCCCTGAAGACTACATGGGCGACGTTATCGGCGACTTAAACCGCCGTCGTGGCCTGGTCGAGGGTATGGATGATACTACCACCGGTAAGATCATTCACGCTAAGGTGCCGCTGGCTGAGATGTTTGGCTACGCCACCGACCTGCGTTCGCAGACCCAGGGTCGTGCAACCTATGTGATGGAGCCGAGCCACTATGCTGAGGCCCCGAAGAACATTGCTGACGCAGTGATTGCAGCTCGTCAGACCAAGTAAAATATTTAACTATTTAAAGCACCGCCTTTTTAGGCGGTGCCCTAACACAGGAAAATTGCAAAATGGCAAAGGAAAAGTTTGAACGTAATAAGGTTCACGTAAACGTCGG
>JAHLFG010000076.1 GCA_018883895.1 Candidatus Anaerobiospirillum merdipullorum | reverse complement strand
GGTTGGGCCTGCGCGGCATCACAGCTCTTACCTTGCTGTAATTGTATTTTCCCCAAAGCTAAGATAGAGGTGCCCTGCGGGAAGAGCTCGCTGGCACTCGCACAATTTAAATTGGCAGATTGCAGTAATTTAATCCCGGTGCCGGCGGTGACAAAGTTTTTGCCCTCCAGCATAGTCTGCACCTGTGCTACCGCATCCTCCGGGCGCAAGACCACCTCGGGACTTAACAGCTCTACCCCCGCTCCCGCGCGCACATACAAGCCCAAATATACCTCGCCCATGCGCGCATCAATGGCCGCAACCGCATAATCGCAGGCAGGCGTTTTAGCCAAAGCGCCATGGGCCAAGGCGGCAAGCGAGCTTACTCCGGAAAGAGGCAAGTCTTGCCCCAAGGCCAAACCTTGAGCGGCACTGACAGCCACGCGCACGCCGGTAAAGGACCCCGGGCCCTGGCCATAAACGAGCGCCTCCACCTCATCCATGGAGCAATTGGCCTCGTGCAACACCTCATCTAACATCTGCAAGATGCAGGCGGCATGTTGTTGCTTGTCGGCATTTTGGCGGATAAAGATACGCTCTTTATGTTCAAGCGCCACTGAGCAGTTTTCGGTGGCACTATCTAAAGCAAGAATGGTGGTCATACAACTGACAGCCCTTTAAAAAATTCTTCCATGGAACTAAGACTTGCACACCGATGCATCGGCGGTAAAGCCTCGATAATCATTTTACCGTAACGTTGGGTGCAAACGCGGGGATCACAAATAATCAGTCCCCCTTGATCGTTTTCACTGCGAATCAAACGTCCCACCCCTTGGCGCAGCGCTATTATAGCCTCCGGCAGACTAATCGTGACAAAGGGATTACTCCCTTTGGCCTTAAACTTATCTGCCCGCGCCCGCTCAAAAGGATCGACCGGCGAGGCAAAAGGCAATTTATCGATAATCACCAGCATCAAGGCCTGCCCGGGCACATCTACCCCGGCCCAAAAAGAGGAGGTGCCAACCAAGACCGCATGCCCGTCGCGCTTGAAGGCGCGCATAATCTGCGCATTGGAAGAGCCACCTGCTTGCACGAGCACCTTTCGCCGGGTCCCAAAGTAATTTTCCAGTAAAAGGGCACACTCTTGCAGGCTACGATAGGACGTGGTCAAAAAGAAAATTCCGCCGGGAACAGCATCCATCACCGGGCCTAATTGCTGCACTAGGAGCTGATTGCGGCTTAAATCTTTGACATCAGGAAAGTGCGGCGATAAATAAAGCATGGCCTGCTTGGCATAATCAAAAGTGCTCCCTACCAAGAGGGTGCGTACATCTAAGCCCTTAGCGCCAATATCCCAGGCAAATTTATCAAAAGAGCCGCGCACACTTAAGGTCGCTGAAGTCATCACCAGTCCGCGTTTGCTCTTTAACAGCGCTGCCAATTCCTGATTAAAATAAGGACCAATCTCCAAAGGCGCGATGGTAAAGGTAAAGCGATCGGAGGTGAGGGTGGCATAGCAGACATGATTGTCATCGGCCATTTTATTTTTCTGTGGCTCATCACAATTCATTGCCATCACCAAAGCCTGCATCAAATCATCAAACTCCGTGGCAATATTGCCAAAGGGCTCGGGTGTACTTTGCACCGTATCGCGCAGCAGCTTTTTAATAGCTTGCATCTTGGTATAGATGTCCACCATCAATTGGCGAAAACCCTGATTGACCTGTAATTGCTCTTTGGGCGTGTGCGCATCAAAGTCTTGATACTTAAGGTACAGAAAATTGTGTTTGCCCTCCCGCGCACTTAAATACTCCACCGCAGCGTGTAATGCTTGTTTTAAGTTGGCGCACGGTTTTTTATATTGCTCGCGCCCGGCTACCTTGGCATCAAGAAGCTCGCGCTGTAAATTATCCAGCCACGCCCGCACCGTGACACTGTCAAACTCATGGGAATAAAAGGTGCGTCCGTAATCAGGGAGCATATGCGCCTCATCGCAAATGAGGGCATCAAACTTAGGTAAGAACAAGGTGGGCACTTCTTCTGCGTTGCTCTTCTCCGGCTTTTTGCCATTTTTGGCGTTTAAAGCGGCAAAGAGTAGCGCGTGATTGACTACCACAATGCGCGCTTGCGTAGCATAATGACGTGCCTTGTGGGCAAAACAATTATCCCCAAAGTACGGGCATTTCTTATTCAGGCAGCGTTGGCGATGAATGGTAATTTTACTGACCAATTCACTGGAAAAACGGGCATTGACATCAGCAAAAGAGCAGCTAAAGGGATTTTCTAGCAAGGCAGCTTCCTCAGCTGCCATAAACTTTTCCACCCGCGTGCGCTCCGTTGCCGTAAGCTCATTGTCATGCACGGCCTGCTTAAAACGGCGCAGACACAGATAATTGGAAAAGCCCTTGAGGACCATAAAGTTAATGTCCTTGAGCCCCATTAACTTGACAAGCTTAGGAATGTCGGCGGCAACTAATTGATCTTGTAGCGCCTTAGAGCCGGTGGAGATGACGGTGGTATGACAGTTAAGCAGTGCCGGAATTAAATAGGCAAAGGTCTTACCGGTGCCGGTACCAGCTTCAGCAAGCAGAATATGACTTTCACGTAAGGCCGACAGTACCGCCTGCGCCATCTGTAATTGCCCAGTGCGCTGATGAAATTGCGCATGATGCTTGGCAAGCTTACCGTTAGCGCCCAAATAGCGCACAATGCTCGGATCAAGCTTATCCATAGCAAAAGGCTCCGGCTGATTTGCTGTCGCCTGTGTACTTGGGGATGGAGTGCGCGTTGGCGCCGTACTTGCTGTCGTTGCGACAGCAGGTGCAGACACGCTTTTGCTGTTAAGTGCCGGATCAGCCTGCTTATTTACAGGCGGCAGACTTTTATCTATCTGCATATTACTGGGGCTATGCGATGCGTTTTTTTCTGCCTTGAGATAAATATTGCGCGGTAGCAGGGATAAAACTTCCTCCCCCCGGGCTGCGCGCTCATAAAAAGAATCCCCGCTCATGTCCTATCCTCAAGAATCTGCATCCGACAATCGCGGCATAAGCAGCGCAGCTTAAACATCCGCGCCCCGATTTTAAGCTTAAACCCCTGCACACTGCCCCCTTCTTTAAAGCAGCGCGCATAATTTTTGATAAGACAATTGCGGCAAGTCATCAAGACGCGCGTGGACGGACTGTCGGTGGCATCAAGGGTGAGCCCTAATTTTGCATAAAAGTCACGGGTGCGTGCATTGAGGCACAAACGCGGGTCGATACTGCGGACATTTAAAGCTGGCAGTGGATCGGGCAGCACAAAGGGCGCTGCGCGTGGGGCAAGCTTGCTCGCAGATTCCAGATAATTATCAAAAGCCGCCCGGCGCACTTGATTGAAAGTCGACAACGCTAAGGGTACCTGTAGCGTATCGTCCATGAGCACCTTGCCTACGACATAATCCTGCATCCCCACGCGCCGGCATTTTTCGGCCATCAGGGCCTGACTTAAAGGATCGCCGCTTACAGTAAGCGCGTGTTGCGCCTGTCCTTTTCTGTTTAAAACATCGTAATAACAAATAGTAAGGAGATTATCCTGCACTTTTAAGCTACAGCACAGCTCTACTTGCCGCCACGCGCTGCGCGGCGCTAATAATTCTTTTTCAAAAGCACTGTCGACATTGCGGCGTAATATAGTGGGCGCTTGCAATGCCACCTTGCCATTAAGCTCAGCTTGCACCTGTGTAGGCGAGAGCGCCACAATACGATTGACGCGAAAGCCCTGGAGCGCGCCGTCGGCGGCAAAATAGGTAAAGGCATCGCCATTGTGCAAACTTACCCCCGGCTTTAGCTGCAAGCGCAGACTCATGCCGCGACCTTGCGTTTTCACCCCGACCACTTGCGCGCAACTTTCACCGATAAATTTGGGCGATTTGTCAGCATAGAGCTTTTCGTTACTACCTGACAGATAGGCATCGGTAAAACCGCGATTGAAGGTCTTGCGCACATCAGGCTTAAAGCCCACAGTTACTTTGCCAATGGCACTGCGGCTATAGTCCTGATGGGTGGCAATAAAGTCATTGAGCTTTTGATTAAAGGCAGCACATTGATTTTTCACATAGAGCTCATCTTTAAGCCGTCCTTCAATTTTAAACGAGCTTACCCCGGCGGCAATTAAAGCCGGCACATCCTCTAGAGCCAAATTGTCTTTTAAGGACAATAAATGCCCGGCCTTAATCACCTTGCCTTGCGGGGAGATGAGTTCCATCGGTAAACGGCAAATTTGCGCGCACGCCCCGCGATTGGCACTGCGTCCGGTCATTTTTTCAGATATGTAACAAATGCCCGACTGTCCGACACATAGGGCTCCGGCGACAAAGACTTCCAAACGGATCTGCGGCACCGCCTGATGAAAAGCAGCAATTTCACTTAAAGACAATTCGCGCGGCAAAACCGCCTGCGCACAACCGAGGTCGGCATAAAACTTAAGCTTAGCGATACTGTCGATATTGCATTGCGTGCTTGCATGCAACTCGAGCGTCGGAGGAATATTTAAAGTAAAGATGGCCGGATCTTGCACAATTAAGGCATCCACCCCACACTTAGCCGCCTGTAAAATCAGATCTTGTGCCAGCGCCAATTCATCGTCATAGAGCAAGGTATTTAAGGTCAGATGGATGCGCACTCCAAAGCGATGGGCATACTGACATAAGGCGGCAATTTCCGTCATCTGATTGCTCGCCGCCGCGCGGGCTCCTAAGGCCGGACCGCCGATAAAGATGGCATCGGCACCAGCGGCGATCGCTGCCTTAGCGACAGTAAGATCACGGGCCGGGGCTAATAATTCTAGTAACTTGGAGTGCTGTGACTTTAGCTCCACCGTACCTTTAACCTCTGTTATTTGTTATATATGAAAATTTTAGTGTAAACCTGGACTTTTTTGCAGGCATAAAAAACGGCAGGCCGAGCCTACCGTCTTTTTTGGTAAAGGCATAATTACTTCTTATGTAACTGCCGTGCCCCTTCAGCAGTGGAAATCACTAATTCTAAAGTGCTCTCTTCATCGGCAGCGGCTTCAACACCGGCACCGACGGCACCTTCAACTAAAGGCGCATCAGCAATCTTAACGCGTGATCTTAACGGCTCCTCAAGCATCGAGATGGCAGCTTGTGAGCTAATCACGCCTGAGCCTAAGTCAGCTAAAACCACCACACCTTCACCTTGATCTGCCTTCTTAATGGCATCGAGCACTTTTTGCGGATCGGTGCCTAGACCGCCTTGAGCGTTGCCGCCGGCTGGATAAATCGGCATCTTCTTCCCATCACGGGCAGATATCTCCTGCACCATGTCACAAATGCCTTCAGCCACTTTGCTACTATGAGAAACGACAACAATACCTATCATGGATATAGCTCCTTACTAAAGTCTTCTAATAATGTATATCTTAACTTTTCCCGTTAGGATTTATACGTGGCGCCCCACAAATTCACAACTTTTTCTGCAAAGAATGAAGCACATCAAATTATGAGCTAGCAATCCTTGCACACCTGTACAATTATCACCTTCCCCGACTATAGCGGCGCACCACTCCTGTGACGGTACCGACAATTTTAACATCAGAATATTCATTTACCTCAATTGGCGCATAATCTTTATTGCGTGCCACAAAATGGGGATGCGGTTTTAAGTGCAATTCTTTAATGGTAAATTCATTGTCAATTGAGGCCACCACAATATCGCCATCCTGCACCGGCACCGTGGTATCAACTAAGACATAGTCCCCCGGCATAATGCCCGCTTCAATCATCGACGTGCCATTGACGCAATAAATAAAGGTCGAGCCGGGATGGGAAATTAAAAACTCATTGACATCCAGATTGCCATCGACATAGCCGCCGTTGGGCGCCGGGAAACCGGCCTCAATTTTCTCTAGGGCAAGCGGCAACTCAATATGCTCCCGCTCCGCCACCGCCGTACCACAAGCTTGCAGTTCTGCCATGTACCTCTTCCTTTTTCTAAGCTTTAAGCACCATTCTACCAGATCTTGCACCGGTGATTTTTAATTGATTGTTATACCTTATTTTTACTTTATAAAGAACTAATTTAGGCGCCTAAATACAAACGTCTTACAGCGAGCTTTTTATGCGCAATGTGCTTGAGCGGCAGGTAGATTCTTCTTACAATGAACTTTTTTTTTCACTACTCCAGCTAAACAAATTTTTAAATGGTGTCTTATGGCCACTGATAATCAAGCGCTGATGGAGCGCATTAAAAAGTTAATGGCACTCGCGCAAAGCTCCAATCCCAATGAAGCCTCCATTGCCTTAAGCCGTGCACAAAAATTAATGCAAGAGCATGAGCTGAGCATGGATGATATTAATTTAAGCGAGATTGACACGCAAAATGAAGCCATCCTCCCGGCTATGCGCGATAAAGTGCTCTTTACCTTACTTGCGCACATCATTATGCGTGCCTTTGGCGTTGAGGCCATCTTTAAAATGCGCGGTAAATTCTTTTATGCCGTAAGCTTTATCGGTCCGCGCTCGCGCCTACAGGCGGCCTGCTATACCTTTACCATCCTCTCGCGCCAAGCAGCTCAAGTCAAAAAGGACTTTTCCGCCTCGGTGCGCCAAGAGCTGAAGATCAAATATAGCCTGGAACTTGAACTAGAAGAAGCCATGAGCTATGTGTTTGGCTATGAGGAAAAAACGCGGCGCTTTATCAACAACGAAGTGCGGCGCCAAACTAAAGCATATGTGCGGGGGTGGCTGAACGCGGTTTATACCAAGGTTATCGATTTTGCGCAAAGCGATAGCGAAATTAAGCTCATTGAGAGTTATATGAGCAAAAACCATCCCAACCTTACCACGATGCGCAGGCGCCGCACCCGCTTGAGCACCAGCGAATGGGAAGCTTTTGAGCAAGGGAAAATTGACGGGCAAAACGGCGTCACGCTCTTCCAAGGCATTAATGGTCAGGATACGACCGCCAAATTACAATTTAAAGACTAAGCGTTCGCGCACCATTGATAGGCCACGCGCTGACCGCGGCCTTTAATTTCAATAATGCCGCAATATTTAAAGCCAAGCTTGGTTAGCAAAGCGCGCATCGGATAATTGCTTGCCATAGTATCAATCTTAATATTGCGCGCTTTACTCATCATATGGCGGAGCATAAAGGTGCCAATCCCCTGCCCGGAGAAACTGGCCACGCGATGTAAGACCACGTAGGGATCGGTATTTAACCACGCGCCGTCATAAATCACATCATAACAAGGCTCATAGTCAAAGCAGGCAAAGGTGCCCACCACCTGCCCTGCTTGATCGACACAGACATAACTGCTGCCGGATTGAATATCGGCAGCAAAGTCCGTGTCACGCGGATAACCATCGCCCCATTGCGCGGCATTGCCATGGGCAGCCATAAAGGCCCGTGCCGCATCGGCCAACACACATAAAGCCGGGATATCATCAAGCGTCGATTTTCTAATGGTCAAAGCGGTCATGTTTAAGGCTCCACCGTACTCTTGGACTCTACTTGCGGCCAATAGCGCGCCTTGGGTCCGGCGGCCATTAAAGCAGTTAAGGGTATTTTTAAGGACTGTAATTGCCGCGCATCGCCACTTACCGTCCCCGGGGCAAAGAAGAGGCGCAGTCCGTCAGTAACAATAATAAAGTTGCGCGGGGCATATTCGGTGGCGGCCACCATGGCCGGGAGCATAAAGCTCCCTTCATTACGATAACGCGCTTCAACTTGCCTAGCAATTAGCATCGCCGCCAATTGCGGATCATCAAAGAGCTCGTCAAAACGCAAATTGCGCTCCGTTTCATTGTCAAAGTTAAAGGTCTCCACCATGCGCGTATCGGCTTTATCACTAAAGTACTGAAAGCTTAACGCATAGAGCGTGGTCACCGGAGCCTGCTTATTTTGCAAGAAAAAGAGAAAGACCTGCTGTGACGCGCGTGCTATGGCAAAGGCCTGAGGATTGGGATCGTCATAGTCAAGCTTAGAGCTTTGCTCCATAATAAGCTCGCGCTCGAAACGCCGAGCAAAATAATTGGATATGGTCTGACAAAACTTTTTAGCCCGCGGATGACGGCACAATTGGGGCAACTGTACCGTGGTGGTGGTATAACTGCGCTCAATAGTCTCTTTATACACTAAGGACTCGGCCCCCTGCGGGGGCTTTATTTCACTGGCAAAGCCCAGCGTAGTCAAAAAGATAAGGCCTAGCCCCAAGCTTAATTTGAACATGACAGCACCTGCGCATAGCACTCATAGAGCCTAACAAAAGAGTACTGCGCATTGGCCGGGCTTGTAGAAGGCATAAAACAGCACTCTAGCTTAATATCATTATTATATTTAACAAACAGCTTTTTGGCCAAAGCTCCATTGAGCACAATCCGCTTTAATGTAGGATGATCCTGAATTAAAGCCTGAATGTTAGCCGGCTCAACGGCGCGAATGGCGCTGTCCAAACTCCCCTGCCGCTCACAGCTTAAAATGACATCGTACAGGCCAATTTTAAGCGCGCTTAAAGCCGCCTTTTTCTGTTCAAGGGTATCGAGCGTCAGGCCTGAGAGTTTGCCGATAATGGGCCAGAAGCGATTGCGGGGGTGCGCATAGAAAAAACCCTCCTTAAGCGAGGCTTCCGAGGGCATCGAGCCTAAAAGCAGGATGCGTGCCTGTGGCGGGATAAAGGGCGGCAAGGCCTGCAAGCGCAAATGCTCAGTCAATTAACACCCCGGGCACTTGCACAATGTGATGGCCGCTTGCCTGCACCAACTGATGCAGATCGCAAAGCGCGATGTCAATACTCATGGTATTGCGCAAAGGATGGCAGTTAACTAAGGGCAAAGCGTCAAGCTCTACCGGCTCGACATACAAAATCTCCTGCCCGACATCATTTAACAGCGCCAACGGACTTACCATGCCAGGTGGCACGCCTAAAAAGGCCAAGTCGCCACTGCGGGCAAAGGAAAAACGTGGCAAAGTGAGGCTTTGGGCCAGCTTTTTTAAATCCGCCTTGGCCTCTAAGGGCAAGGTAAAGAGCACCAAGCGTCCTTTTTTGGTGGTGAGCACCAAATTTTTTAAGATAACCCCGTCAACCTGCGGAAAAAGATGGGCACAATCGCCACAGCCCACCGCCGGATGATGATAGAGCTTATAGTTAATGCCTTGCTTATCCATAAAAGAGAGCAAACTTTCCGGGGTGAACATATAATTTCCTTAAGCTGCCGGGTTAAAACGGTCTTTGTCACTGGCGCGCACTTGCAAGTTAAAGTAGCCCAACGCGGCGCTTGAGCACAAGGCAAGGGCCGTGACCCAGGCATAGGCAAGATACAGGCGCAAGAGGATAAAGGCATAGGGAAAAAGCGTACTTAGCGTCGCCTCTAACTGCCCGCGTATGGCGGCGATTTTTAGCGTGGCAAAATAATGCTCAATGCCGGTAAAAACTAAGATGGCGATGATGAGTAACAGTAATAGCCCCGGTAAGTTTTTTAACAGACTGCTGAAGGTAAGCTTCAGGCATTGCCCTAAGCTTAAAGAACTTAAACTTAAGTTAGTTAAACATACCTGCACAAAAAGCAACAGCGCATAGATAAAAAAGGCGCCCTGCCATAAAAACTGCACCTTGCGGGCATAGGCCAATTGCTCGGGGGTGCCAATTTGCACCACCGGATGGGCCGCCACGGCCGTTAAATAGGTGGTAAAGGCCTGCGCTTGCAAGGCACTTACTACCATATAGATGACATAAAGCGTTAGCAGATAGATAAGCTCTAGGCTAAGGAGCCTTAATAAAGCGCCTGAGCCTAAAACACGTATAGGTTTATGCTCCTTTAAAGAGCGTAGTCCCAAGGTGGCAAGCGGCGGCAGGATAAGCCACAGCGGCAACCAGATGACTAAGAGGAGCGGACACAGGGAAAAACGCGGCAGCTCCTTAAAGCTGCCGGTCAGCCCCACTAACAGGGCTTTGAGACAACCCCCGATGCCGAGGAATCGGGGGTTTACGGGTAAGGCTGACATTAGATGCTCATACCCGAGGCCAGTACCGCGATAATGATCATGATCTGCGGCGATAAGATACGCAAGAACATGGTCAGCGGGTAGACGGTCGCATAACCCATGGAGGAAGCCTCCGGATTGGAATGCAGACCGTTGGCAAAGGCCAGCGCAGGAGGATCAGTGGCCGAGCCTGCCAACATACCGCACAGTACCAAATAGTTTACCTTCGAGATCTTGTAGGCCAGGATACCGACAATAAAGATCGGGATAAAGGTAATTAAGGTCGCCCAGCACATCCAGCTAAAGCCCGGACCTGCCGTCAGCGTCTGCCAGAAGCCCGAAGCACCGGCATTGATACCGACAATGGACAGGAAGAGGGTAATACCGATTTCACGTAAGGCCGAGAGACCGGCTGCCGGAATATACCAGTGCATCTTATTGAAGGTGAGGGTCTCACCAAAGCGCGACAATAAGATAGCCATCACCAGCGGACCGCCAGCTACACCTAACTTCATCGGCGCCGGCACACCGGATACCGGAATCGGGATGGAGCCTAAGAGAATACCCAAGATAAGGCCGATGAAGATAGGCAGCATAGCTACCTTGTGTAATTCGGCATTGGAGTTACCGACAACCTTACCGGCTTCCTTAATATCCTTCTCACGACCAATCACATTTAAGATATCACCAAACTGTAACTTCATATCCGGAGTCGGAATGAATTGCACACCAGATCTGATTAAGCGCGAAACCACTAAATCAAAGCGGGTGTCTAAGTTCAGCGAGCCTAAAGGATGACCATAGATATGGGAGTTGGTGACCACTAAGCGTTGTACTACAATCTGCGTACCACGAGTAGTTAAGGTTTCAGCCGAGAGGCTACCAATCAGCTTGGCCACATTGCCCACATTAGCCGGGACACCGACTAAGTGTAAGATGTCATTTTCTTGCAATTGCAAAGAATGATGCGGCACTAAGAGCTCATTGCCACGCTTAACGCGCGACACCACCACCTTACCTTCCTTAACGCCCGGCAGATCATCAATGGTCTTGTTAAAGTACTGATTGTTGACCAGCTTAACGTTAGAAGTGGAGATAGTCGGCTTGCCGGCGGCCTTGCTCTTGAAGTAACGATCAGCTTCCTCTTCAATATTGACGCGGAAGATGACGCGAATCAAGATCATGGTCAGGAGTAAACCGCACACACCAAACGGATAGGCCATAGCATAAGCAGAAGGCACCATCAGCTCGTTAAAGCCCATGGCAGCAACGTCTGCGCCATCAACGGCTAAAGCTGCGCCGACGTCGTGAATCATCTGCGTAGCCGCGCCTAAGGCCGGCGTATTGGTGATAGCACCGGAGTACATACCCACCATTACGTCAATCGGTACAATGCCACAGAAGAATAAGATCAGGGCAATTGAACAACCCATGACAATAATAATGAGCACCCAGCCGATAAGCTTAGCTCCTACGCTACGCAACGAAGCAAAGAAGGACGGACCTACCTGCACGCCAATGGCATAGACGAACAGAATTAAGCCAAACTCCTGCACATAGCTTAAGATGCTACCGGCAGCAGTTAGTCCTTCAGCGGTGCGCACCGTTAAATCGAAGTATTCGTGCGCAAAATGTCCGACAATAATGCCGGAGAAGAGCACGCCTCCGATGCCCAGCCCGATGCCGCGATAGCGCACCATGCCAAGCAGGATACCGAGCACAGCGGCCAGCGATATCGCTAGAGTTAAAGATGCTACTGAAGACATAAAGTTCCCTTGCACGAAAAAAGTTTCGGTCAAGCGGTGATTTTAGCAAAAAATTATCATCAAGCGGCACTAATTTATCCCGGCGTACTGCGCTTTTGCCTGCTAAAACTCGCCTGCCATGCCCTGAGCTTAGGCAAAAATAACTTTTTGTATAAGGATTTATCCTGTTTAAAGCGGCGAAATTTGCCTAAGTTCACAAAACAGCTACAAGAGTGAGGTTAAAAATCAACCAACTGCCTGAAGCCATTTACAATGCATCTTGAATATGTATGGTCTGGGCGCATTTTCTCCTGCGCTCTATGCATAAGGACATCATGACACATGGCATCATTAACCTACACCAAGGCCTTTGGCCTTAACTTCATGGGCTCCGCGCCCGTTTGGTATAAGCTATTTATTCTTGCCTGTCTCATCATCAATCCGGTGGTTACCTTTGCAATCTCCCCGGTATTGGCAGGCTGGATGCTAGTAGCAGAGTTCATTTTCACCTTGTCGATGGCTTTAAAGTGTTATCCCCTGCAGCCAGGCGGCTTACTTACGATTGAAGCCTGCTTCATCGGTCTTTGCGATATGGAGCATGTACGTGAGGAAATCGGTGCCAACTTAGAAGTGATTTTGCTCTTAATGTTCATGGTAGCCGGCATTCACTTCGTGCGTGATCTGCTGATGTATGTCTTCACCAAGCTCTTGGTTAAAGTGCGCTCCCATCATGCGCTGGCCTTAATCTTCTGCCTGATGGGCGCTTTCTTATCGGCCTTCCTCGATGCCCTGACCGTCTTGGCTGTGGTGATTACCATTTGCATGGGCATGTATGCGCTCTATCACAACACCATTTGTGGTGATGCCGCCACTGCCCGTTTGTCCGACGATCGTTTTGTCCCGGAGCTGTCGAAAAAAGATTTAGATGACTTCCGCGCGTTCTTACGCTCAATTTTAATGCATGCTGCCGTCGGTACGGCCTTAGGCGGTGTCTGCACCTTGGTAGGCGAGCCGCAAAACATTATTGTCGGTGGCATTGCCGGTTGGGACTTTGCTGAATTTGCGTTGCGTGTTTCCCCGGTATCAATGCCCACCTTATTTTGCGGTTTACTCACCTGCTTTTTAATTGAGCACTTTAAGTTATTTGGCTTTGGTACCCCGATGCCCGATAGCGTGCATAAGATCTTAGCTGAGCGCGATAAGCGCACTTCAAGCGAGCTTACCAAACGCGATAAGCTTAAGCTTGCGGTGCAGGCAGTCTGCTGCGTATGGTTGATTGTGGGCCTAGCCTTCCACTTAGCGGCGGTAGGTTTAATTGGTCTGTCCATCATCATCTTTGCCACCGCCTTCTGCGGTGTGACCTCCGAAGAAGAATTAGGCCAAGCCTTTACCGAGAGCTTACCTTTCTGCTCCTTACTGTGCGTCTTCTTTGCCGTGGTGACGGTAATTAGTGAGCAACAGCTGTTCAACCCTTTAATTGCCTGGGTGCTTTCCTCGCCCCCGGAAGCCCAATTGCCGATTTTCTATATGGCAAACGGCATCCTCTCATCGGTAAGTGATAACGTCTTCGTGGCCACCATTTACATTGAGCAGGTTTACGATGCCCTCTTGGCCGGCACTATTTCCGGTGAGCAATTTGACCATTTGGCCATTGCCATTAACGCCGGTACCAACTTACCGTCGGTAGCTACCCCTAATGGTCAGGCCGCCTTCTTATTCCTCTTGACGTCAGCCCTAGCCCCGTTAATCCGCCTGTCCTATGTCAAGATGTTGTGGATGGCTCTGCCCTACACCATTGTGCTGACCTTGGTAGGTCTTCTTGGCACCACCTTCCTCCTGCCGGATGTCACGCAGTTCTTTATTGACAACGGCTGGATTATTTCCGGTGATATCGCCCATGCGGCAGAGGTTGCAGGCGCCGCGGCGGCACATTAGAATACAGGGCAGAGATGTTGACAGCTATGAGGAGCTGAAGTGATACATTTAATCCAATCCATCTCCAACAGCCGCTGGTGTTGGATTGCGCTCTGCCTCTTGGGCATTATGCTTGAAGGTTGCGGTCTGTATTTTCAATATGGGCTGCGCCTTGACCCCTGTGTCAACTGCGTCTATGAGCGCGCCCTTTATCTAACTTTCATTGGCGCCGGTTTAATCGGTTTTCTCGCCCCGCAAGTACGCTTATTGCGCGTCTTGGCCTCGCTAATTTTCCTTGTTGGATCGGCAAGCGGCGTATTAGTGGCCCTTTCCCATTTGGCCGACTATAGCAGCGCCGGCTTTGGATCCTGTGCGCTACGCGCCAATTTCCCGTCCTTCCTGCCGCTGGATAAATGGTTGCCGTGGATGTTTCAACCCACCGGTGCTTGCGTGCCGTTGGATTGGTCGCTCTTGGGTCTTAACATGCCCCAATGGATCTTAATCTCCTTTGCCTGTGGCCTGGTGGTAGCGCTTGTATTCTTATTTGCCGAATGCTTTAGAAGAAAAAAGCGCGACTATATACGCTACTATCGCTAAATAAAGCTACATGCTTTGATTACCCTTTTTACTGCAGGCAAGCTTAAAGCTTGCCTGCTCTCTTTTCGCCCTTTGCTAAAGGGTCAACTACCCCCACGGCATCTTCTTAGCTACAGCGTGTGCATCACGCGCTCTAATTTATAGGGATTAAGGCTCTGTACCCCCAGGGCAGTAAAATCCACCTCATTTAAAGAGGCCGCTGCCAAATCAACCTTAAAGAGATTGGCAAAATTGGCCGCCGTTTGCGCTGCCAGTGCCTGCACACTCACGCCCTTGAGCGCGGCTAAAAACTCTAGGGTATAGCGACAAAAGGCGGGCTCATTTTCCACTCCGCGCACCGGTACCGGGGCCAAATACGGACAATCCGTTTCCACTAAGATGCGATCAAGCGGCACATAGCGCGCCACCTCACGCACATTTTCACCGGCTTTAAAGGTTACGATGCCCGAAAAAGAGATATAAAAGCCCAAATCCAGGCACTCGCGCGCCATCGCCACTTCATCACAAAAGCAATGCATCACCCCGCCCACATCACGGGCCTGATGGCTTTTAAGTAAGGCCACGGTATCCTGATGAGCCTCACGGGCATGGACAATTAAGGGCTTTTTGACGCTTTGGGCCAAATCCAGCTGACGGGCAAAAGAGTCTAACTGTGCCATCCTAGTATCGGCGGCATAGTGATAATCAAGGCCCGTTTCGCCTAAGGCCACGCAGAGTTTATCGTTAAGGCAGCTAAGTAAGTCCTCCTCCTGCCACTTAGGCACCTCGAGCAAATTGAGCGGATGCACCCCACAGGCGCGATAGATCCCTTTAAAAGGCGCTAAGGCCTCACACATCGGGGCATATTCCTGCGGCGTACAGGCTACACAGAGCATATGGGTCATCCCCACGGCCCGTGCCCGCGCCACAATCTCAGCTAAAGTGGAGCCGGCCTTACCCTGCAAACTTAAGGAATTTAAATGACAATGTGAGTCAACAAAATAGGTCATGAGTTCTCCGTGTTATAATTCCGCGCAGAATTTTAGATCAATTGTGCACCGATCCTGCTTTAAATCATCACTAAGGAGTGCAAACATGGCCGAAGAAACTATTTTCACCAAGATTATTAATGGTACCATCCCGTCAAAGCTTGTTTATCACGATGACTTAGTCTCCGCCTTTGCCGATATTAACCCCAAGGCCGAGCATCATATTCTCATCGTCACCAATAAACCCATTCCCTCTGTTTCCGCCGTCACTACAGAAGATGAGCCGGCTTTAGGGCGCCTTTTTACGGTGGCAGCCAAGATTGCTAAAGACTTAGGGGTCAGTGAAAGCGGCTATCGCTTAATTGTCAACTGCGGTCCTGACGGTGGACAGGAAGTACCGCATATCCATATGCACTTTTTGGCAGGTGGCAAATTAGGTGGCTTAGGCTTCCCGCAGCGCTAAGCTTAAAGCAAAGTAAGATCTCCCCCTTATTTTTGACCGCCTAAGAGATAAACCACTTCAGACCTTAGGCGGCACTCCCTCTGTTTTGCGAGGTATTTATGCAGCGCACCTTAATCGCCCTTGCCCTCACGGCAAGCTTAAGCACCCTCTCAGGTTGTGCTTTAAATGAGATGTTTAACCAAGAAAACCCGCCCGCTCCTCCGCAGGCGCAAGCTCTCCCGGCCACGCCGCTTGAGCCGCCAGCAGCGCCAGCACAACCAGTTTTAACCCAAGATCTGCCTACTTTGCCCCAAAAGAGCGTGCAATATCCTCAAGCCTCGAGCGCTTTAGAGCTCAATGGGGTCGATATTCGTGGCAATGAGGCGACGGCTTTAGAGGAAAGCCCACGCGTAGTATCAGGCAACGAAGTACCCTTAGGGCATATTTCCACCCCGCCTAGCACTAATCCAAGCATCAGCGTTGCCCCCACTCAAGACGCTCCGGTAAGACCGCAAGGCGCGGGGGACTTATTGCCAACTTACGCAAGTGGTGCTCAAGTGGGACTTAGTTGCGATCTCTCCTTAGGCAGCATGGCGTCACAACAGGCAGCACGCATTAGTGCCGCCTTGGCCGCCAAATTAGCGCAGCCTTTAGGTGAGGTCTATGTCGCGCCGACCATTATCCCCGATGAGTATTTAGATTGCATTGATGATTTAAGTGCGGTGATTGCCAACTCTTTGGCCCAAAGCGGTAAGTTACAGGTAGTCGGTGCCGCCGCTTCGGCTAATGTCACGCAGACTATCAGTCAAAATAGTGGTAGTGCCACCACCCTGCCGCTTACCATTCGTACTTTAAGAGCGGCCAATATTCCGTACCTGGCAGTATCGAGTATTCGCCCCTTAGATGACGGCTGTGCCTTGACCATCCGCTTAGTGCGCGTGGCCGATGGCATTACCCTCAATCAAAGCTTTGTCAAACTAAAGCCGCAGGCGGCACAGTAATAATTATTAAACCTTTAAAAAGAGTAGATTGTGATAAGCCTCAGTGACGTAACTTTAATGCGCGGCACGCGCGTGCTGATGGAGCATGCCACCGCCGCTTTGTACGATGGCCATAAGATTGGCATCATCGGCCGCAATGGTTGCGGTAAATCCTCCCTCTTTGCCGCCATTCAAGGGGAGCTTGCCCCCGAGCTGGGCACCCTAGCGGTGCCCAAGGGCTTGCGCATTGCCGCGGTGGCGCAGCAAACCCCGGCTTTAACCGAGGCTGCACTTGATTATGTCATCGATGGCGACAAAGAATTGCGCGCCTTGCAACGTCAGCAAGAAGAGGCGATGGCCGCCGGCGATGGCGAGAAAATTGCCTTAATTGAAGATAAGTTAGGCATCGTCGGTGCCTGGACGGTCAAGGCCCGGGCGGAAAATCTGCTCGATGGCTTAGGTTTTTCTAAGGATGAAATGTCCCGTCCGGTCAAAGAGTTTTCCGGTGGGTGGCGAATGCGCCTTAATTTGGCACAGGCCTTAATTGCCCGCTCAGATCTCCTTTTATTGGACGAGCCGACCAATCACTTAGATTTAGATACCATTATGTTCCTTGAGGGTTATTTAAAGGCCTATCAGGGCACTTTATTGTGTATCTCCCATGATCGCGATTTCTTAGATAGCTTTTGTAGCGATATTTTGCATTTTGAAAGCGGCACTGTGGTGCTCTACAAAGGCAATTACAGCGCCTATGAGCGTTTACGCGCTGAGCGCATTAAGGCGGAAAAAGCCGCCCGGCGCAAGGAAGAGGCCACCTTGGCGCATTTGCAGGCCTTTGTCGATCGCTTCCGCTATAAAGCCACCAAAGCCAAACAAGCCCAGAGCATGCTCAAAGCCATCGATCGCATCAAATTGACGGCCGTAACGCAAGAAGAAAGTCCTTTTTCCTTTACTTTCCCGGAACCTGATCGTACGGTGGCAGTGCTCGCCTCCTTTCATCAGGTGACCGCCGGTTATGGCACTGAGGCGATTTTGCATGATATCAATGTGCAATTGCTCGCCGGTGATCGCATCGGCCTTTTAGGCCGCAACGGTCAAGGTAAGTCGACCTTTATTAAAACTTTAGCCGGCATCATCCCTCCGTTGCAGGGAACGGTCACCTTGGGCAAGGATATTAAATTGGGCTACTTTGCCCAACAAGAGCTTGAAGAGTTAAATTTAGAGCGCTCGGCCTTAGAGCATTTGCAAAAACTAGATCCCAAGGCCTCAGAGCGCGAGTTGCGCTCTTTTTTAGGCGGTTTTGCTTTTTCAGGCGATAAAGCGCTCTTGCCCGCCGGGCAATTATCAGGCGGCGAGCAGGCACGCTTGGCCTTGGCCATCATTGCCTATCAAAAGCCCAATTTATTGCTCTTAGACGAGCCTACCAATCACTTAGACTTAGAGATGCGTGAAGCGCTTACCGTTGCCTTAGCCTCCTATCCCGGGGCTTTGCTCTTAGTCTCCCACGATAGACATTTACTTGAGGCCATTGCCGAAAAATTGTGGCTTATCGATGAGGGCAAGGTCAGTGAGTTTAATGGCGACTTAAATGACTATCAGGAGTATCTGAGCAACAAACACAAGCGCTTTGCCGACAGCCTGAAAGAAAAGCATGCCCCGGAAGGGGCCGGACCTTCAATGTCCGCTAAGGCCTATAAGAGCAAAGAAGATAAGCGCGCGATGGCGCAATTTCGCGCCTCCTTACGTCCGCTTAAGCTTGAAATTGAGGCCTTAGAGAAAAAGACGGCCAAACTTGAAGATCGCATTAAAGAAATTGACGGCATTTTAGCCCAAGGCACCATTTATCAAGAAGATAGCGCCAAGGCCGAGGCTTTAATGATTGAACGCGCGCAATGTGCGCATGAACTTGAAGATACCGAAGAGCAGTGGCTTGACAAGCAAAGCACGCTTGAGGACATCATCGCTAAACACGACAAGGAGAGCGCATGTTAAGTTATCGTCATGCCTTTCACGCCGGCAATCATGCCGACGTGCTCAAACATTTGACCTTATGCCTACTCTTACGTCGTTTAACGGAGAAAGATAAGCCCTGCTTTTATTTGGACACCCACGCCGCCTGCGGCATCTTTGCGCTAGGAAGTCGCTTTGCAGCCTTAAATCAGGAATATCAAACTGGACTTGCGCAAATTTGGGATAATGCCGCCTTACGCGCCTTGGTGCCGGAATACTATGCGGTGATAAACAAGCTCAATGCGGCGCAAAATTGGCGTGCCCGCGTGGGACAAGTGCCGCCCTACTACCCCGGCTCGCCGTACTTTGCCGCCACATTAACGCGCCCGTGCGATCGCTTAACCTTCCTTGAATTGCATAGCAATGAATTTGCCGCTTTAAGGCAAAACTTCAAGCACGATGAGCGCATTTACTGTGAACTTGGAGACGGCTTTGCCGCCGTGGGTAAAATGTTGCCCCCGCCCATTCGCCGCGGCCTTATCTTCATGGATCCGTCCTATGAGATGAAAAGCGATTATCTGACTGCCATCAAGGCAGTTAAGACCTGCCTTACCCGCTTTAACACCGGCATGATTGCCCTCTGGTATCCGGTGCTCGGGCGCATGCAGGATAGAAGCCGTAATTTGGTACAGGAAATTAAGCGCTTGCGCGCGCCACTTTTGCAAGTGGAATTGCGTCCTCTAGCGCAGGAAGAAGAGCATGGGATGTGCGGCTCAGGCATGCTCATTGTCAACTACCCCTATAAGCTCTATGAAAATTTAGAATCCTGCCTCAACATTCTCTACCCTAGCCTATGTGGCAAGGAGGGAGGGGCTAAGTTGCGTATTCTTAATGAAAAAGCTTAAGTTAAGGGGTGAATGTTTTATACTATCAGGAGATTGACCACTTCATAGACCGTGCACATTATGGACACCACGCAACTGCTAGCTCATTTAAATAGCCTGCAAGGCGGCATCGCTCAGCTGACCCTTGACGGGGAGCAGGTGCAAGTCACGTGGGCCAATGCCGCTTTTTATCGCCTATTAGAGCTTACATCCGGCAACGACTTGCTATCTTGTGTGTTGCCCGATGAACGTACAGCGATAAGACAAGCGCTCAACACGCAGTGTGAGCAAGGCAGTCACTGTGAGCTTACCCTGCGCCACCTAAACAAAGATGGCAGCATAAGCCATCTTTACTGTAGCGCCTCCTTTGTAGGCTTTACTAAGCCCGAAAAGACGCAGGCGCTTTTTAGCTGTCTCTTACTTGATATCAGCGCGCATGTGTATCACAGTCAGCAACTGCAATGGGAGCGCGAGCGCTATATGATTATTAGCGCGCTTTCAGATGAGCTGTTATTTGAGTATCGCTATGCCGATGATAGTTTGCATGTCTTAGGCAAGCCTTATTTAAGTTACCCCAGTGAGCGTCTGCTCAGGCGTTTTAGCCGCTTGCTTGCGCGCAGTAAAATGTGCTTTAAAGACGATCTCCCGCGCGTATTAAACCTCATCCACGGAGCCTATGGCGCTCATGCCGCGCGCTTTACCAGTCCCAAGTTTCGCCTGCAGGTGACCAAAGGCATCTATCGCTGGCATCAGGCCATTTATGCCCTGCGCCGCGATGAGCAGGCTCAACCCATCTTAATTGGCAAATTGGTGGATGTGCATGATGCGACCTTAAAGATAAGTGAGTTAACGCGCCGCTCACTTGCCGATGGCTTGACCTGCCTCTACAATCAGCGCGCTGCAACAGAAAAAGCGCAACAGCAATTACAAACGCAGCCAGATTGTGCCTGGGCGCTCTTACTTTTTGATCTCGATCATTTCAAAGCTATCAATGACAGCCTCGGACATGCCCAGGGCAATGAAGTCTTGCGCCATTTTGCCTTCGCCCTACAAAAAGAGTTTTACCATGAGGCAGCGGTAATGGGTCGTATGGGCGGCGATGAGTTTATGGTCTTAATGCCCGTAGATAAGCAGGAGGCATCCACCAAGGCTAAGCTTTCTCAATACTATGCCAACTTGCAAGCAAAATTACTGCCCCATCAGGTAAGTGTCGGCGTTGCCCTGACTTGCAACTGTGGCCACAGTTATACCCAACTTTTCAATGCCGCCGATGCCGCACTTTATTATTCTAAACACCACGGACGCAATCAGCTGACCTTTTATACGCCCTAACTTAGGCGCAGATAGCCGCTATGGCCAACAACACAAATAGCACTGCACTGCCGTAATTAAGCCATTTATAGAATTTAGGCTGCATCAACTTGTCACTTAGCATCCCCGCTCCTGCCGCCACGGCCACAAAGACCACCACCGTGGCCAGCATAAAGGTAAGGCCCTGAATAATCATTTGCCCGGCCAAAGCCACCCCTACCGTGCCGGGAGCGACAAATTGGGGGAAAAAGGCTAAAAAGAAGATCTGCACCTTAGGATTGGTGATATTCATGATAAAGCCGCGGCGCACCAATCGAAAGGCTGTGCTCTTACTTACCTGCGGTCTACTTAATTCATCCTTGGCATGTTTAAAGGCCATATAGGCCAAATAAAGCAGATAGATAGCCCCGGCAAGCTTAATGGCCCAAAACAAAGGCGGGAGCGCGGCCACTACCGCTGCCAAGCCCACCGCTGCGCAGATAGTCTGCACCACCAGGCCCAAACATAAACCTACCACCACCAAGATACCGGCCTTCACGCCATAGAGTGCACTTTGGGCTAACACAAACAGATTGTCAGGTCCCGGCGCTAAGGCGAGGATAAAAGAACTTAAAACAAAGGCCAAATAAACCTCAAGTGTCATGACTTAACCCTTAGCCTGTATGCAGGCCCAAGTTTGCAATAAAACTGACAAAATAATTAAGCTCAAACCACCATAGAAGGCCCAGGTGAGCTCTTGATTTTCCTTAAAGATGATCATTGCCAAAATAATACTGTAGACCGGCTCTAAGTTATAGGACAAATTGACGGTAAAGGCCGATAATTGGCGCAACACGCTAATTTGCAGTAGATACAAGCCCACCGTGCACACGGAGGCCAAACAAAAAAGGCCAATGAAGTCTTGCAGTCCCAAACTAAAATCAAACTTGCCGACAATCAGCCGATAGACCGGCAAGAGCAGTAGCATGGTAAGGACGCCACCTGCCATCTCAATTAAGACCGTACGCTCACGTGAAGCGGCCTTGGCGCCATATTTTTTGTTAAGCACGGTATATAAAGCCGCCCCACAGGCGCAACACAAGCCGCAGATAATGCCGGCACGATAATGGGTCTCAAAGTTAAAAATCAGCGCAATGCCCACCATGCCAATTAGCGCATAGACAAAATCGCGCATCACCAGGCGGCGTTTAAAAAAGAGCGGCTCTAAGATGGCGGAGAAAAAGGCCATACTAGACAGACAGGTTACGCCAATAGAGACATTGGAGAGCTTAATACTGCCATAAAAGCCCAGCCAATGAAGCACCAAGACCCCGCCGATGGCAAAAAGCGGTATATCAGCGCGCGTGAGGGACAAAGTCTTACGCTGCCAAATAAAGAAAAGATAGAGTAGCCCCACCGCCAGCGCGGTGCGATAGAAGACTAACATAAAGGCATCAATGCTGATAAAACGCCCGAGCACTCCGGTAAAACCGGCAATGACTATCGACAGATGCAATAAGATTAATGCGCGGTACACCTTTGTTTCCTTACTTAAAACAGCACCTGTAAGCTTACATCCTGCAACAGCTTAACGTAAGCGCGCATATCGCTTTGCGGCACACATTCATCTATCTGATGAGCTTTATCAATACTGCCCGGGCCACATACCACCACCGCCTGCGCGCAGGCCTTTAAGATACTGCCTTCGGTGCAGTAATTGACTTTACACGGTTTTTGCGGACACAGCTTCACAAAATCTTGCAGCAGGGGACTTATGTCTTGCTCTAAAGCCGGCACATCGACATAGGGCACCGTAAGCGCAAACTCAAAACCAGCCTGTCTTACCGGTGCGAGCGCTGCTTGCAACATGGCATTTAAGTCCTCTTGCGTGCCGTAATGTAAGGGGCGGAGATCAAAGCTTAAATCGACCTGCGCGCAAATTTGATTGATGCACTGTCCTCCACTGACAAGGCCATAATTGAGGGTGGCATAGGGCACACTGTAACCGGGGTCAAGCTCACTTGCCAAGCGCGCTGCTACCTTATCCAAGCAGTCCAGCGCCAGCTTAAGCCCTGTAATGGCATTACGTCCGGCGCGCGGATTGGAGGAATGAGCACTGCGTCCTTTAATGGTTAAAGTGCGCGCGGCATAGCCCTTATGGGCAATCACCGGGGTAAGTGAAGTCGGCTCGCCGATAATACAGAGTGCACTAGGGCGCACTAAGGATACAGCCTGCCGTGCCCCGGCCATCGACGTTTCCTCTTCACAGGTAAAAAGCAAAGTCAGTGACTGCCGTAGTTTACTTTTACGTACAGCAATTTCCTGCGCTAAAGCCATAAAACAGGCCAATGCGCCCTTCATATCGCAGGCGCCCAAGCCATATAAGGACCCGTCGCGTGTGGTTAAGCAAAAAGGATCGCTCTGCCAACCCGCGCTATCTGGCGGGACGGTATCGCTATGGCCTGACAATAAGAGCCCTACCGGTAAATCGGGGCGTAAATCGGCATAGAGATTCCATTTGCCGGGGAGCACCTCCACCATGTGACAGCTATAGCCCCAACGAGTTAATTCCTGTTGTGCGTAATCAATTAACGTCCGATTGCTACAATCTGCGGCTTTTAAATCCGAGCTGCAACTGCGACAGGCCACCAAATGCGCTAAAAATGTGCAGGCGGCCGTATATGCTTGCGCCATGATCTTTAATCCTTAGCCCCCTATATGGGCGATATGCAAACTCTGATCATGCCAAAATGCCCGCTCAAATGCCAAATCACGCACTAAAAAGGTGCTTTATGTTGCTGGGCAGATGCTTTGTGCTAATTTAACGGCTTATTCTTTTGCTTAAGGCAGATATATAGGGAACAACATGCTTAAAGCTGCTATCGTCGGCGCTTCAGGCTACGCCGGACATCAATTAGCCTTACTGTGCACCCGTCACCCCGAGATTGAACTGACGGGGCTTTACGTATCGCCCAACAGTCAGGATAAGGACCGACGAATTGATAGTCTGTATGGCGACTTGTCAGGTCGTTGCGCGCTGCCCTTGCAGGGTTTAAGTCTTGATAAGGTGCCGCAGGTAGCACAAGATTTGGACGTGGTCTTCCTGGCCACCGAGCATAAAACTGCACACGATGAAGCCCCGCTCTTTATCGCGCAAGGTTGTTGCGTCTGTGACCTATCCGGTGCCTATCGCGTACCGGAGCGGTCTTTTTATGAGCGCTACTATGGCTTTAGCCACGAGCACCCGGAGCTACTTGCCAAGGCTGTCTATGGACTGTGTGAGTGGTGTGATCCGCAGGCACTTAAAGAGGCGCAGTTAATTTCGCTGCCAGGCTGCTATCCGACGGCCAGTGAACTTGCGCTCAAGCCCTTATATGCCGCCAATTTATTGGATGAAAGCATCCGCCCGGTGATCAATGCCGTTTCCGGCGTCTCGGGCTCGGGGCGTAAGGCCAGCCTTACTAACAGTTTTTGTGAAGTAAGCCTTAATGCCTATGGCTTATTTACCCATCGCCATCAGCCGGAGATTAGCTATCACGTAGGCCACGAGGTGATCTTCAATCCCCATTTGGGCAACTTCAAACGCGGCATCTTAGCCACCATTACCGCCAAGTTAAAGCAAGGCGCCACGGTGGCTCAATGTAAACAAGCCTTAGATGAAAGCTATCGTGACCATCCCTTAGTCCGCGTCAAGGAGGGCACGGTGAAGTTACAAGATGTGCAGGGTCTGCCGTGCTGTGATTTAAGTGTCTGTGGTGATGATGAGTATATTGTCATATCAAGTGCCATCGATAATCTGCTCAAAGGAGCCGCGGCACAAGCGATGCAGGCGTGCAATCTGCACTTTGGCTTTAAGGAGGATTGCGCGTTATGGTAAACGATACTTTTAGCACGCCGATTACGGTAGTTAAATTATCAGGCAAGGCCTTAAGTGCCGGCGATAAATTAGATGAGCTCTTTGCCGCCCTGCGCGCCAAGCCCTGCCTTATTGTCCATGGTGGCGGCGTGGAGGCCGATGATTTGTTAAAGCGCCTAGGCTTTACCTCCAAGCGTTTAAATGGCCTGCGCGTTACTTCAGCACAGGAGCTGTATTACATTGCAGGGGCCTTTGGATCCTGTGGCCGGAGCTTGCAAGCACGCGCTCAAAAGATGGGGCTTAAATCCTTATCCTTAGCCTGCAGTGACTATGAGTTTTTAAAGGTAAGTCCGCTTGCTCCCGAGTATGGGGAGGTGGGCACCTGTAAACCGCATAGCTGCCGCGGCATTTACGATCTCTTTGCCCATGGCTTTACCCCCATCTTATGCTCCTTAGGTTTAACCCCCGAGGGGCGTTTACTTAACATCAATGCCGATGATGTGGCCGCAGCTGCCGCCGCAGCCTTAGATGCCAAATTGGTCTTTCTCTCGGATGTCCCGGGGGTGTTAGACGAAAATGGACAGGTCATCGCGCACTTAGATAGCGCCAAGGCGCAGGATTTAATTGCCCGTGGGGTAATTGCCGGTGGTATGACGGTTAAAGTGGAGCAGGCGTTAAATTTCAGCCGTCACAGTCATCAACCGATTGTGATCGCCTCCATTTACGATGAAAACTTAAGCGCTATCCTTGATGATGGATGTAAGCTAGGTAGCAGTATTGAGGCCTGAAGCTGATGCAAACGAAATTAGACAAAGATGTCTTTGAGCATCTTACCTTAAGCGAGATTCAAGCTGAGGCCAGCTTCTTATCCCGCCGGCAATTGCTCAAACATGAAGAGCTCAACAAAATTGAAGCGGCCATTCAAGAAATTAAGCAACTGCTCAATGAGCGCAACCCCGGTGGTTTTATCATTCGCCAGGCGCGCCTTTCAGATATTGACAGCCTCGATAGCATGGTGTCCTATTGGGCCAAACAAGGGGAAAATCTCCCCCGCCCGCGTGCGGACTTGGTGCGCAATATTCTCTCCTTTGCCGTCTGCGTCAAACAAAACGTGGTGGTAGGTTGCGCCTGCCTCTATGTTTATGACTCGGGCCTAGCTGAAATTCGCTCCTTAGGCGTCTCGCCGCAAATTCAACGCCAAGGCCAGGGACGTGCCATTGTCGAATTTTTACTGGATAAAGCGCGACGCATGGAGATTAAAAAGGTCTTTGTGCTGACGCGCAACCCCGGTTTCTTTGCCCGGGTGGGCTTTACCCCGACCACGATTGAGGCGCTACCGGAGAAGATTTTAAAGGACTGCGACAAATGCCGCAAAAAGAATTGCTGTGATGAAGTGGCCTATGAGGTCAATTTCAGCTATTGAGCTTAAGGATAAAAAATGAAGATCACACGTAAAACTTTTGATGAGTGCATGTTCCCCTGCTACAACCCGCAGGACTTTGTTATTGCCAAGGCCAAGGGCGTGCATGTCTATGACACCCAAGGTAAGGAATATTTAGATTTAACCTCCGGTATTGGCGTTAACAGCTTAGGCCATTGCCCCAAGATCATTGAAAAGACCTTAAAAAAGCAAAGCCGCCGTTTAGTGCATTGCTCCAATGTCTTTATCAATGACAAGACTCTAGAGTTAGCTTTAGCCTTAAAGGCCAAGACGCAATATGAGCGCTTTTTCTTTGTCAACTCCGGTGCCGAGGCCAATGAGGCGGCCTTAAAGTTAGCCCGCCGCTATGCCTATGACGTGGCAGGAGAGGAAAAAGATGAGATCATCGCCTTTGATCATGGCTTTCATGGGCGCACCTTCTTTACCGTAAGTGTCGGTGGCCAGGAAAAATACTCTTCAGGTTTTGGCCCGCGCCCAGGTGCCATTACCCATCTGCCCTTTAATGATGTCGCCGCCTTAAAGGCTGCAGTATCGTCAAAGACTTGCGCCATCATGGTCGAGCCGGTACAAGGTGAAGGCGGCGTGATGCCGGCTTCAGCTGAGTTTATGCAGGCCTTGCGTGCTTGTGCTGATGAAGTAGGCGCGTTGCTGATTTTTGATGAAGTGCAAACCGGCAATGCTCGTACCGGCACCCTCTATGCCTATGAGCAATATGGCGTGCGCCCGGATATTTTAACCACCGCCAAGGGCATCGGCGGCGGCCTGCCGATTGGCATCATCATGACCTCCACGCAAATTGCCTCCCACTTTGGCCCGGGCACCCATGGCTCGACCTTTGGTGGCAATCCTTTAATTTGCGCCTGCGCCATTGAAGTGTTAAAGGTCATTAGCTCCGACAAATTCCTGCATGGAGTGCAAGAGCGCGCGCAGCTGCTCCATAACCTGCTTGAAAAGGTGGGTGAGCATACCGGCATGTTCAGTGAAGTACGTGGCATGGGCATGCTCCAAGGCGCGATTTTAAAGCCCGAATATGCTGGGCAAGCAGGCGACATCATGCGCTTTTTGGCAGGTTACGGCGTCTTAGTCTTAACGGCAGGCGGCAATATCTTGCGCTTTGCCCCGGCGCTTAACATTAAAAAGTCGACCTTAAAGCAGGCCATGAAGCTCTTAGAGCAAGGCTTGCTGAACTACAAACAAGTAAAGCAAGTTTAAGTAAGCTTTAAGGGGGTGACTAAAAAGGTCACCCCCGATTTTATGTTCCAGAAACGGTAAAATTTGCAAAACAGAATGTTTTCGCAAAATATTTCCTTTTTATTTTAGTTAATTACTTGTAAATTTTAGCTGTTTTTGCTAT
>JAHLFG010000075.1 GCA_018883895.1 Candidatus Anaerobiospirillum merdipullorum | reverse complement strand
ATCGCCAAGGCTTATCAGGGTTTAGCGTCTGCAGCATAAAGCTCCTTACCCTTCAGAGCTTTGTTGCCGCAGACCGCAGAGCGCGAAACTTGGATCAACATTCCGCGGTGCCTGTTTCCTGATAAGCGCAGTCCCCTGCGGGACTTAGGCTAGTCAACTTGGGCTTAAAGCTCTGCAGCTTCAAGCCCCCGCCTCTTTAGGCGGGGGTAGTTGACCGGCAGTTTAACTTCAGTAAAACTCATGTTTAAAAACCTCTTATCTCTTCCCTGCCCTCTTAGTTAGAGCGCTAATTGAGCCCGGGACCGTCATGCTAGCGGGAATGAACTCCATAGTATAAAAAGCGCTATTTTTAGAAAAATTATGTCCATTTTATTAAAATAACTTTTAAAATTAGCCACTTCGATAACAAAATATAAATATTAACAAGGAGAAATTCACTTATTCAACGCTTAAGCGTTAAATTTTTCTAATGATATTAATTATAGGGCACTTTGGTAAAAATTTAAAGAGCTTTGCCAACATCTGCCAGCTAGGAGAAAAGTGGCTCCCCCGCCAAGCGGGTGCAAAGATTAAAATTTTGCTTTAATTTTCATTTTCTTGCACTAGATCAAAGCATAGCTACGCGTTTTTCGTTAAGCTTAATAGACTTTGCGCTTTACTTAAGGAAGAAACGCCATGCAACATCGCCTTCGTAATAAATTCAATGACTTTGCCAATCATGATGCCACCGCCGGCATTATGATGCTCATCTTCACCGTCATTGCTCTTGCCTATCAAAATTCTCCCTATGCCTACGATTACCGTGCATGGCTCAATACCTTAACCGGTTTTGTCTTTGGCAATTTTGAACTTATCAAACCACTTATCTTGTGGATTAATGACGGTATCATCACCATCTTTTTCTTCTCCATTGGCCTGGAGCTTAAACATGAGTTTATGGAAGGACAATTGGCCAATAAAAAGAATATCTTGCTCCCGGCAGCTGCAGCTCTAGGTGGCATGGTGACCCCGGCTTTAGTTTTTACCCTCTTTAATTATGGCGATCCTTTTATTATGCGCGGCTGGGCCATTCCCACGGCCACCGATGCTGCCTTCTCCGTGGCCATTTTGTTGTTATTAGGTAGCCGCGTGCCAAGCTCCCTTAAAATCTTCCTCTTGTCACTGGCCATTTTCGATGACGTCGGCGCCATTGTGGTCATTGCCCTCTTCTATACTTCACAATTATCGACGCTCGCTTTAGCCGGTGCCGGCATTGCCATCGTATTCTTGGCGCTGCTTAATTTCTTTCATATCAATCGCAAATCCATTTACTGCGTGGTGGGGATCTTCTTGTGGTTTACGATTTTAAAATCCGGCGTCCATGCCACCTTAGCCGGCATCATCACGGCCTTCTTCATTCCGCTCAAAAAGAACAATGGCCAGCCCCTGGTGCATGAAATTTACGATAAACTCAAAGGCTGGATTGCGCTCTTTATTCTGCCGCTGTTCGTCTTTGCCAATGCCGGCATCGATTTACAGGGTATGGACTTGAGCATGATTACCTCCAATGTAAGCCTTGGCATCTTATTAGGCCTCTTTTTGGGCAAGCAATGGGGCGTCTTTATCTTTGCTCTAATCTGCATTAAATGTAAATTAGCCCCGATGCCGCAGGGGGCCAATTATCGCCAACTCTATGGCGTGTGCATCTTAACCGGTATCGGCTTTACCATGTCAATGTTCATTGACGGTCTGGCCTATAGCGGCAGCCCCATTTTCAATTATGCCGACTCCCTGGCCATTCTCTTAGGCTCCTTGGCCTCAGGCGTCATCGGCTACCTGTTCTTGCGCTTCTTTGCCGGCAATGCCGCTAAGGATGGGCCTAGCGCTAAGCCAAACCCTGCCCCTGCACAGGAGAGCACTTTGGCAGAAAATCCGGCTGATGCTAAGATAGAGGAGAAAACGGCCGCATCCGTTACAGCTTAAATTATCAAGGAGCCTTAAATGATAAAGAAATTGTGGCATTTTGCGCTCAGCGGTATCACCGCCTTAGTTGTAGTTGGCTGTCAATCAAGCGCTAACAGCCCGCAAACTCCGGCTGGCAACTTACCGGCCGCATCTGCGCCTGCTACCCAACAGGTGCAAATCTATGCCAATCATTTCTTTAAAGTCGGGGTGCCAGCTAACTGGCAGGTTCTGAGTACAGACGGCCCTGATGTGCCGGCCTTTGTCACCGTCAGCAGTAAAGATCATCAGGCCTTGGTGACCATTCGCGTCTCGCGCTCGGATTTAAATACCGCCGAGCTGTGTCAATTGGCCGCCAAGGGCTTTGTGGCCAATGGCGCTGATATTGTGCGCGGTCCGGAGGTCAGCTATGGTACCTGCATCATTCGCTCAGATGATCTGGGCAAACCTACCACCTTGTGGTTGCGTGCCTATGAAGATCGCACCGTCTATGCCATTAACTTCACCGGGCCAATGGACAAGGTCAATGAAATTTTAGGTCGGCTTGAAGGCAATGACAAAATGATGCGCCTATTAGTCATGCCCCTGTAAAGCAGAGCTTAAGCCTGCTTTAAAGCAGGCTACTTACTAATTTTCTGTGCCCAAGGCCGTGACAATCAGCTCAAGGGGGATGCGCTCTAACTCCAAACGCGCCCCTTGACCATAAAGGCCATCGAGCAGGGCATGATAGAAGTAAGCTTCCTCTTCCTGTAAGGCACTTAAATCCCCGCTAAAATTGGCCTTATCATCATAAGTCCACAGATCACGTTGCGCTAAAAACAGCTCTTCATGGAGGAGCACATTCTCAATGTGCGGCAGATACAGACGCAAATTGTGCAAAAGGGCAAAAGAGCGCCTATCGATGCTACCCACATATTGACAGCGCGCCTGCTTAAGCCAGGTAATGGCACTTACGTCCGCTAAATGGCAGGTGGGAGTCAAGATGGCCACACTATCCTTCATCTCAGGCAGTGACTGCGCCGTTTGCACTTCATCAATAAAGATGACGCGCGCGGGCTTTAAGTTTAATTGCTCTAAATTAGCCGTGGTGGTGGCAAGGATGGACAAACCGCTTACTTGCTTGCGCAAATGTGCATCGAGCAAACATAAGGTCACCATAAAGGGCGGAGCTTGCAGGCCCAATTGCAATAAATCAAGCCGCCGCGGATCTAAATTTAACGGCGTGCGTAACAGCTCAAGCAATAAATGCCGATGCACTTCAAACCAGCGCGTGTCCACGCCGCGCACCGGAATTTGGCGGATAAAGGCATTGCTGTGGGGGTGGTTGAGCAGCCATTTGGCTACGGCAATAAAGCGCAGAAAATCATTTTCCTCTAAATTAGACAAGGCGGCGATGATATCTATGGCGCTGTCAATAAGCTCTGGACATTCGCGTTTGACGATATCAAGTCGGGCAATTGCGGAGTGATATTCCACCAAATGGCCAGCCCAAAAGGCAAGATCGGCCAAGGTATCAAAGACTAAATGAATGGGGACTTGTTGCGTGCCAATATCCGGATAAGTTTTGGGCAAAAACTCCACGTGACCGGCGCTCACTGGCTGTTGCCAATCGCGGCAGAAACGCACAAATTCCTCGCGGCGCACCGCCACTTCCTCATCGCGAGTCGGGGCCCCTAAATACAAATTAAGCGGGAAACCCGTAGGCTCCTTAGTGCCATCTTGGACGTACTCTTTAAGCCATTGCGTTAAATGCTGATTGTAATATTGACTGCTCTCACTGCGAATACTATTGCGCGTTTTCATGCTCACTCCTTTACCACCACACCCCCCACAGAGTGTGGTGGGCCTTAACTTAATTGATTATAAAGGAGTACCTACTAAGATAATGCCGCCGCGGTCGCAAACTAAGGGCGCAGAAATTTAGCCTTGGGATTTAAGGCCCCTTTTAAGTGGGCGCTACAAGCTGAAGGGCTTAAACGCTTTTGCTTGAGCAATTGCCGCCTGCCTTTAAAAAACTGCTGTAATAAGGACGCACACTCAGAGTACAAAACCCCGCCTTGCACTTCAATGTGATGATTGTGCCGTCTATCATTCATTAAGCTGAACATCGAGCCACAGGCTCCGGTCTTACCGTCATAGGCCCCAAAGACCACCCGCTTGATACGCGCATGAATTAAGGCACCGACGCACATGATGCAGGGCTCTAAGGTGACATAGAGCGTCAGCTCATTAAAGCGATAACGCTCAAGCAGTAAACCGGCCTGCCGTAAGGCCACCATCTCAGCATGGGCCGACGGATCGTGATCTGTTAAGGTCCGATTGCAGCCCTGCGCCACCACCGCGCCGCGCCCATCAACAATTACCGCCCCTACCGGCACCTCAGACATAGCACCAGCCAGGCGCGCCTGTGCCAGCGCCAGGCGCATATAGAAGATATCATCGGCCATTTTTAGGCAAAGCTCCACAGGCCAAGATCTTCTCCGACAAAGACGACCCAAACTATTACCGTAAGCCACAGCAAAATAAAGACGCAGGCTGAGCCCAAGTCTTTTGCGCGTCCAGATAATTCATGATATTCATCGCCAATGCGATCCACCACCGCTTCAATAGCAGAATTTAAAATCTCGGCACAAAAGGTTAACCAGGGCACTAAAATCAATAAACACAATTCCGCGGCACTATCGGCAATAAAAAAGGCGATAATCGTTAAAGGCACCGCCATTAAAAGCTCTTGCCGTAAAGCGGCCTCATGCTTAAGTCCAGCGCTTAAACCCTGTTTACTATACTTAGCGGCATCGATAATGCGCGCGATCCCACTTTTGCCCGGTTTTGCCATCTGTGCCTCACTCTTGTCAAAAATGTAAACTATTAATTATATTTTCCGCTAAGATTAATGATATCTGCCCGCAAGATCAAGGAGCTGTCTGATGTCGAAGATCTCTGTTCTCTGTCCGCTGACGCTTGCTTTAGCCGCGTTTTCATGGAGTACTCAAGCCGCGCCTACTAGCGGGAGAGTATTGATTTATGCCAATCAAAATCCTCCTAGCGCCTGTGTGGCTTTGCCCGATAGCCCTGCGCTAGGGGCTGAGCACTTTGTTACCGTGCTGCAAGAGGGCAAAGCCATTGCCTCGGCAATTGCTCTTGGCAGTACAGAAATTTGCGCTGGCAATTTGCAACATGGAAAGAGTTATCGCATCAGCCTCAAGCAAGGCTTGCCCTTAATCTCCGGACAAAAACTTGCCGCCTTAGACTATGACATTACCATCCCCGCGGCCAAAGAAGAGCTAAGTTTTAGCCCCGGCACCCGTTTACCCTTGGCAGAAAACAGCTTTTTACAGTTAAGCCACACCAATGTGCAGGCAGCGGACTTTTACCTCTACAAGCTCAACTTACGTGACTTAAGTGCCTTGGACTTAAGTTTGCTCCTGCAAAATAAGCTTGCGACCTATAGCGCCATTAACTTAATTACCCAGCATGCAAGCTTAGTAGAAAATCGCCACCTGACGCTTACTAATACCCCCAATACCTCCGTCAGTACCAAGCTCCCCTTAGGTGAGGCTCTCAAAAACAGTGAAGGTTTACTCGTGGCCTTAGTCAAAGACGCAAGCTTAAATTTAGGCCTGCCGGGGGATGATCCTAACGTCAATGGATCTTTGTATGACTTACATCGCACCGACAAGGCCTTTGCCCTCAAACTTATCAATGTCAGCGACTTAATGCTCACCGCCTTACGCGGTGAAAGCTTGAACGTAAGCTTGCGCTCTTTAAAAACCGCCCAACCGCTTAAGGATGTTAGCGTGACCCTGCTGGCACGTAACAATGCTATCTTGGGCAGTAAAATGTCTGATGACAACGGTATGGTGCAATTTGACCCGGCGCAGCTATCCGGTACGCAAGCTGACAGCCCCTGGGCCCTCCTTGCTCAGCAGGGCAGTGATATTGCACTGCTACCTTTAATTGGCGGGGAAACGACCTTACCAGAAGAGGGGGTAAATGACGCCACCTATGCCCCGCTTAATCTCTATGCACTAACCGGGCGGGGAATTTATCGGCCCGGGGAGAGCGTGGATATTACCACCTTAGTGCGCGATGAGCACGGCAACGCTAGCAACGCCCCCATCACGCTCATCATCCGCGGACCGCAACAGCAAGAGTTGCTACGCACTTTGTTGCAAGACAATGCCCTGGGCACTTACTTTACTACCTATAAGCTCTCCTCTGCCGCCCCGCGCGGGATATGTACCATTGAGTATTTAATGGGTCAGCGCGTGCTCAAGACCATGAGCTTTAATGTAGCCGACTTTGTGCCGGCAAGCTTAAAGCTGCAAACCTTAGCGCAACTTGACGCGCCCCAAGGCGCGCAACTTACCTTGCATGCCGCCTTTAACTATGGCGCGGCGGCGGCAAGTTTGCCCCTGTCGGCCCAAGCCCTGTTAGTGCCTGCCTCCACGCCGCTTGCTCACTTTACGGACTATCACTTTGGCCCGGCGCTGAGTAATCAACAGGCCCTGCCGCTAGACTTTAACTTAGCTCCGCAAGCTACCGATAAAGAGGGTAACGCCACCTTTACCTTTACGCTCCCGACTTTGCCCTATGCCACGGCCATGGAATTTAACGCGCAAGTAATGGACTTAAATCATGAAAACGCCACCATCAACACCACCGTCCCCATGCCGCTACCGCAGACTTTAATTGGGCTTAAAGCTAATGACGGCACAGTTAAGGTCATCTGTAAGTCACCCAACGAGCAAGATGTCGCGGCCAAACTTAATTACACTATCTATCAGCTACAAAACCATTATCAATATGTCTTTGCCGCGAACTCTTGGCAGTATCGCCGCCAAGAGCTCAAACGCCCAGTGCACAGTGGAAGCATGCAGTTAAGTGGGGAGGGAGCTATCAAGCTTGACCTGCCCGATGGCCGTTATTTAATTGAAGTTAGCAATGACCCTCTGACTGCCAGCTCAAGTTTAGAGTTCTCACAGGGCTATGCAAGTACCCTTGAGGCCAATAGCCCCGAGCGCGTGGCGCTGTATTTGGATAAAGACGCCTACGAGCCTGACGATAAAGCCACCTTGTCCTTTGTAAGTCCCTTTGCAGGTAGCGGTCAGCTTATCTTAGCTAACCGTAAGGTGCAGGCCGTGCATAACTTTGCGCTTAAAAAAGGACGCAATGAAATTAGTTTTGACTTTAAAGCAGGCTATGCCCCGGGGGTGAAGGCCTTAGTCTCCCTCTATGCCCCGCTTGAGGATAATCCCTTAGGGGTGGTGCGCGCCTTAGGGCTGATTTCCGTTAATGCCGACAATACCGCCCAAGAATTAAAGCTCAGTGCTACCTTGCCAGACAGTGTGCGCCCGGGTGGAGAGCTTGATATTCCCCTACACAGCAATATGCAGACCCCTTATTATCTGCAAGCTTACTTAGTGGACAGTGGCATTTTAAGTTTGACCAACTATCAAGCCGGCGATGCCTTTGCTAGTATCTTTGGCCCGCGCGCTTTGCCGCTACACTTACTTGACAGCTATCGCACCTTAATGCGCCAAAGCGATCCTTATTCCCAAGGCTATGGCGCTGAGGCCGCAAGCTTTGCCAAGGCCTTAGGCGCCTTAAGTAGCCTACCGCGCAAGTCAATAGCGCTGACCTTGCCACCACGGCTCATTGACCCTGCCACCGAGCCTACCCCGCGCTTACACTTTAAGGTGCCTGATATGCAAGGTGAGCTTACTTTAATCGTCACCGCCGCCGGTGCCCAGCAAATTGGCTCATTTAAGGGGACGCTACAGGTTAAAGATAAGGCGGTGGTCAATCTAGCCCTCCCGCGCTTTATCCGCGCAGGCGATAGCGTTAAGGCACAGCTTAATGTGCACAATCTGCAAGAGCTCGACGCTAACTTTACTTTAGCCCTTGATTGTAAAGCGCCACTTAAGTGCCATATCGCAACCTCCTTGCCCCTTAAAGCCGGGCAATTATATAGTAAGGACTTTAGCTTAAGTCTTGAAGATAATGCCGCCTTGCCTACTACCGGCGAAATAACACTTTCAGTGCAAGGGCAGGACTATCACTACGCCCCCAAGTTTAGTTTGCCCATCTTGCCGCCTTACCCGGAGACTTTAAGCACTGCGCTTACATACTTAAAACCGCAGGAGAAAACAGAGGTAAACTTTGACCCTACTTTTGCGAGCGTCAAAAGTGCCTCAACCATGTTATCGCCCTTGCCGGGGGTCAATGTACCGACCTTTGCCCGTCAACTTAAAGATCTTGAGCCTTTAGGCACCAGCCAACTTGCGCTGAAGGCTTTAAGTTTAAGTTTATTGCCTGACAGTGATAATACGGATATACAGCTACTTATCGATAAATTAAGCCTGACGCAACGGGCAGATGGCAGTTGGGCACAGCAGGAAGACTATAGCGATCCCTATGCCACGGCCATGGCTACCTTAAGCCTCAGTTCCTTAAAGAGCGCTGGTTTTGCCGTCATGCCGGAGACTTTGGAGCGCGCCTTCCATGCCTTGACCTTGCAAGGACGGAGCCTTAATGATGCGGCACAGGCTTTAAGCTTCTATGTACGCTTGAAATATGACAGCGCTTCCTTATCTGATCTGTATTATTTGGCCAGCTCTGATGAAGTACAAAGCGTACAAGCACTGTCCTTACTTGCAGCATGCTTTAAAGAAACCGGCGATGATACGCAAGCTGAGCAATTATTAAGCCGCGCTCTTGCTGCTTATGCCGACTATTATCAGCTGTACGCGCAATTACAGGCCCTACCTGATGATAATGCGCATCAAAACGAGCGTATGGAATTGCAAGGCAAGGTGCGACGTTTAGCGCCAACTCCAGTCTCATCCTTACTCTTTGAAGGCTATCAATTGTTGGCCCTGCACCCGCAACTGCTAACTGCCCCTGAAGGTAAAGACTTGCTTGACAAATTAAGTAGCTTAAATGGCACTTATGTCGATGAAGCTACCTTAAGCATCATGCTCCTTACCACCAACAACGCGCACCTTGAAAGCCAAATTATCACCCATCAAGGCCTACCGCCTTATGAGGTGGTAAATCACAGCGCGCAAGGCCGCTTTGCCCAAAATGCGATCTTGGGCCTTACGCGTACCGCCCCGCAAGCTGTAGCAGAGGGCGTGACTTTGGATAAAGACTACTTTAGTCTTGAGGGTAAGCCTTTAAAGCTGCCGGTAAGCTTAAAGCTCAACGAGCGCATCATCGTACGCTTAAGTGGGCATGCCACCGCTCCGGTAAGCGGTAATGCCATCATTCGTGACGGCTTACCTACCGGCTTTGCCGCCGCGGCGCTACAAGGAATGGATCCTCAGGTCATGGATAAGCTCTGTCCGCAAGGGCAAAGCTATAGTAGTCGCGAGGAATTTTCTGACAGCGAGTACTTAAGTGTGGTGAGCTTGTGGTCAAATGATCCTTACTGCAAGCTCTATCTGTTACGCGCTGCCTTTGTAGGCTCTATGAGCGCCTTCCCCGCATCCATCTATCTGCAAAATGCGCCGGCCATCCGCGCTTTAAATGGCGCTTTAGGTAAGGCTTTTACCATTGCAAAATAAGCCCTACGACCCCACCACAGTAAAGCATCGGTTGTCCCGACTACAACCGATGCCGTGGTGGCGTGCTCTTCTGATTACCGCGGGCCTTTTTATGCTGGCCCTCATGCTCTTACTTATCTTGCTCTATCACAGCCTAGAGCTTAATTTAACTGCCTTTTATGAGCGCTCACGCACCTATAATGCCGCCGATGGTACCTTACTTAGCTATACGCCGACCAAAGAAGGGCGCTTGCGCTTTTTAACCTCCCCCCAAAGTGTCGATCCGCTACTTATCAAATTACTCTTAAGCTCGGAAGATGAGCGCTTTTATGCCCATGGAGGCGTCGATTTTATCGCCATCGCCCGTGCGGCCGTGAGTAATTTATTGGCAGGAAGACGCATCTCCGGGGCTTCTACCTTAGATATGCAATGTATTCGCCTCCTTAATAAACGCCCGCGCACCTATAAAAATAAAATCATCGAGGCCATCTTGGCCGTAAAGTTGCGCCGCACCTTAGGGGCTGATGGCGTATTGCAACTTTATTTGACCTTAGCGCCGATGGGTTCACGCCTTGAAGGCATCCGCGCCGGCAGTTTGGCGTGGTTTGGCCGGGAGCCAAATCATTTAAGCCCGGCGCAGGCGGCGCTCTTATCGGCCCTGCCGCGCGCCCCGGAATTACTGCGTCCCGACCGCAACCCGCAGCGTGCCCGCTTTTATGTCCATGAAGTCTTACGCCGCGCCCAGGAAAACGGTCTTATTTCAGCAAAGCTTACCCAAGCGGCCTTAAACGAGCCCTTACCCACCCACATCCGCAAAATAAAAGAGCCAGGCTTTTATTTAAAACACTATGCTACGACAAAACTTCGGGATGTCCCCACCACCATAGACCATGATATTCAAAGACGCCTACTTAACGTAGCTGCCACCTTTAATCGTCAGGCCACTTCACAAGATGAAGATCTAGCCATCGTGGTTATTGATGATGTCACCCATCAAATAGTAGGCTTATTGGGCGGACGCTGTCCTAACATCAATGAGCTTGATTTGACGCAAGCTATACGCTCACCGGGCTCAAGCTTAAAGCCCTTTGCCTATGCTTTAGCCATAGAAAGAAAGCTTTTGCATCCGTTAACGCTCATGGCCGATGAAGGCAGTGGCTTTAATACCTATCAGCCCCTTAACTTTGAGCGTAATTACAGCGGTTTTGTCAGCGCCCAAGAGGCGCTAGTGCGCTCTTTAAATGTGCCGGCGGTAAAAATTTTGCAGGCGCTAGGTCCGCAGGTACTATTACGAAGCCTCAATCGCGGCCAGACCCGTATCTATCTGCCTTCCGGGGCTGAGGCCACCTTGCCCTTAATCTTAGGCGGCTGTGGCGTCAAACTCTATGATTTAACCACCCTCTACAGTATGCTCAATACTAAAGGCCAGCTCTACCAACCCAAACTTATTAAGAGCGACAAAGCGCCAAAAGTGCTACGCATGCTTGCGCCTAAGGCGGCGGCCCAGACTTTGATGATGTTACAAAAAAATCCTCCGCCAGATGGCTTTATCTTCTCTCAAGGACGCTTTGCCTATAAAACCGGCACCTCGCATAATTATGCCGACGCCCTTGCTTTAGGGAGCAATGGGCGCTATAGCATCGGAGTGTGGGTGGGCAAACGCTCGGGGCGTAGTAATTATCCTCATACCGGCCGAGAGCGGGCCGCTCCCATTCTCTTTACCTTGTTAAGTGAGCTTGCCACGCCGGCTAGCAGTTACCCCCAAAATGATCTCAGCGCACAAATTATCGCGCACCTACCCCCTGAAAGTGCGCCGCCACCTTATTTAACCTTTTTTGCCCCGGCAGACAAAAAGCTTTTTGCCACAGCCCACAGCGGCGCACTCCCTAACCGTGACCTGCGCATTATCTTTCCGCAAGATAAGATGATTCTTTATGCAGTAGCAGATGAGCCCCTTATCATCGAGGCTCAAGGCGGCAGTGCGCCTTATCTTTTATATGTCAACGATAAGCTACAGGCAAACTTAAGCTTTATTCCGCCGACCGTGCCGGGTTTTTATCACTTGACGGTAGTAGATAGTAAAGGGGCGAGCGCGAGCATTACTATCAAGGTCGTAGGAAGCCTCAACTAGCATTTTTACCGCTGTTTTACTGACATTTCACCGCTATTTGATAAGAAAAAAGGTGAGCCGTGAGCGTTATTTTTTGTGAAAAATATGACGAAGACGGCGCTTTTTTGCCCAAAAAGTTCTAAAATCAAGCACAATTGGCTAAAATAGCCCAAAATTTGAGGAGAGATGACTTTGTCCACCATATTGGTCATCAATGGACCAAATCTTAATTTATTAGGTCTCAGAGAGCCGGGTCTTTACGGCACTGACACCTTAGCGAGCATTGAAGCCCACCTGCAAAAGCTGGGGGATGAATTAGGGCTTAACCTTGAGTTCTTTCAGTCCAATCATGAAGGCGCGATCGTCGATACCATACAGGCCGCGCGGGGACGAGTCGCTTTTATTTTAATCAATGCCGGCGCTTATACGCATACTTCGGTTGCCATCCGCGATGCGCTCTTAGGCGTCTCCATTCCCTTTATCGAAATCCATTTATCCAACGTATATGCCCGTGAACCTTTCCGCCACCATTCCTATTTATCGGATAAGGCTCAAGGCGTCATCGCCGGATTCGGAGCTGATGGCTATGAGTATGCGCTGCGTAAAGCAGCTCGCCTCCTGTCAGTAGCTTAAAGCACAGATTTACAAATTTACGCCGTTAAGGCGCTTACTTAGGTGACAACATGCAGATTGATATTCATAAGATTGCCAAGCTGATTGACTTGGTTTCCAATTCCGACGTTGCTGAAATCAACATCAAGCAGGGCGAAGAAGAATTGTGCATTACCCGCCGTAGCAAGGTAACTACGGTTGCTGTGCCGGAAGTAATTCAAACTCCGGTTCAGACCGTAGCTGCAGCTCCGGTTGCCCCTGCTGCAACCCCCGCCGCAGCCCCCGCTCCGGCTGCAGCTACTGCCCCGGCGGCTCCGGCTACAGCTAAGACCATGAAGTCTCCGATGGTCGGCACTTTCTACCGCTCAGCCAGCCCCACTGCTGCCCCCTTTGTTGAGGTCGGACAGAGTGTGAAGGAAGGCGACACCTTATGCATTATCGAGGCCATGAAGATGATGAATCAGATTCAGGCTGACCGTGCCGGCACCATCAAGCAGATCTTGGTGGAAAATGGCTCTACCGTGGAATTTGATCAGCCCCTGTTTGAGTTTGAATAAGGAACGGGGCGCTTATGAATTTTGAAAAGGTTTTAATTGCCAATCGCGGTGAAATTGCCCTACGCATCTTGCGCGCCTGCAAGCAATTGGGGCTTAAGACCGTAGCCGTGCACTCAACTGCCGATCGCGATCTTTTGCACGTTAAACTGGCCGATGAGACCATTTGCATTGGTCCGGCCAGCCCCAAGGAATCATATTTAAACATTCCGCGCATTATTGCCGCAGCTGAAGCCACGGGCGCTTCAGCCATTCACCCCGGCTATGGCTTTTTGTCGGAAAATGCCGACTTTGCCGAGATGGTGGAAAAGTCTGGCTTTATCTTCATCGGCCCTACCGCCGATACCATTCGTTTAATGGGCGATAAGGTGTCAGCTAAGCGAGCGATGCTACGCGCTGGCGTGCCCTGCGTTCCAGGCTCAGATGGAGCCTTGGGCGATGATATTAACGAAAATAAGAAATTGGCCGCCAAGATTGGCTACCCCATCATCATTAAAGCTGCCGGTGGCGGTGGTGGCCGCGGCATGCGCGTGGTGCGGACGGAAAAGGAGCTGGAAGAAGCCATCGCCTTAACGCGGCGCGAGGCGGATATGTTCTTTAACAATCCCGCCGTCTATATGGAAAAGTTCCTTGAGAACCCGCGCCATATTGAGTTTCAGGTCTTGTCCGATACCCATGGACATGCCGTCTATTTAGGCGAGCGTGACTGCTCGATGCAGCGACGCAATCAAAAGGTGCTTGAAGAAGCACCCGCGCCCTTTATCACGCAAAAACAGCGTGATGAAATTGGCTCACGCTGCGCGCAGGCCTGCATCGATATTGGCTATCGTGGTGCTGGTACCTTTGAGTTCCTCTATGAAAACGGGCAATTCTACTTTATTGAAATGAATACCCGTGTGCAGGTGGAGCATCCGGTAACCGAGCTTATCACCGGCGTCGATATCGTGCGTGAGATGATTGCCGTCTGTGCCGGCGCCCCGCTGTCCATTTCTCAAAAGGATGTGCACATCAAGGGTCATGCCTTTGAGTGCCGTATCAATGCCGAAGATCCGCAGACCTTTATGCCAAGCCCGGGGCAGATTAGCTATCTGCATGTGCCCGGTGGTCCGGGTGTGCGCTGGGATAGCCACATTTATCAGGGCTATCGCGTACCGCCGCACTACGATTCGCTCATTGGCAAGTTAATTTGCCATGATGACGATCGGGAGCTTGCTATGGCGCGCACCTTACAGGCCTTAGATGAAATGGTCATCGATGGCATTAAGACCAATATTCCGCTCCATAAGGACTTGCTGACCGATCCTACGGAAATCAAGGGCGGCGCGAGCATCCACTATTTGGAGCACAAATTAGGTTTGGATGAGCCCCAAAAATAGTGGGGGAGCATCTACGGCCCAAAAGAGCGCCTCCGGGCGCTCTTGTACTTTATAGCGGTTATACTACATCTATCCATACTGACTGCCAACACAACATCGGTCAACTACCCCCGCCTAAAGAGGCGGGGGCTTGAAGCTGCAGAGCTTTAAGCCCAGGTTGACTAGCCTAAGTCCCGCAGGGGACTGCGCTTATCAGGAAACAGGCACCGCGGAATGTTGATCCAAGT
>JAHLFG010000074.1 GCA_018883895.1 Candidatus Anaerobiospirillum merdipullorum | reverse complement strand
AAGTATGCGGGGATTATTGCCTCAAAAACGGCAGAGGAGCGTGAAATGATGGCGGCATAAGGCAGAAAACGGGGGAAATGACCCCCCTTAGGGGTTAAAAGTCCGGTTTACGGACTCTCCCGGCCGGCATGAGACTAAAAATCCATCCGGATGACAGATCTTATAAAAAGAGCAGGTTACCCTGCCCGTTTCTGTATGCCATAACTAAAAATCAGGGAGCGACTTATTGGTCGCCCCCTCTCAATTTAAGGTTGTGCCGCCTTATTGGGGCTTTGCAGCGTGCAAATGGGCTTGCCTAATTTGGCAAAGTAGATAAAGTCGTTGGCCAGTGTGCGCGCCGGCTCATCGCAAGAGCGCACAATAGAGTGCAGGCCGTAATAGCGCGTTAAGATTAAATTGGCCCAATTGTTGGGATCGACGCGCACGTCGGCGGCATAAATATAGCGGCTACGCTCTACCTTAAACGGGCTTACCACTAAATCTTGTTTGCCCTGGCGCAATTGCGCAATGATTTCCATCCCGCGCTGCTTATTGTCAAAATTAAGCTGGCGATAGCCTAAGATAGCATTGACCGCACAGGCAGTAGAGAAAATAAGGAGCAGTCCCACCACCACATTGCGCATGGACTTAGGCCATAGACTAATGCCATGGGCATAGAGCTCTTGGGCCAGCGCAACAGTGCCGGCGGCAACAAAAATGGTAAAGGGAGCTGCCGAACGGGCCGGAATAGTCGGCGAGGCTAACATAATAAGCAACGAGATAAAGCCTGCGGCACATAACCACAAGCCCATCTTTACCTGCGCGCTAGGATTTACCAAGAGCGCATGGCGCTTTAATTGCCAGAGGATATAGGCAAGGCTAATTAAGAGCAGATGTTGGGTGAGGAAACTAAGGCCAATGATTGGGAGTGAGTCATTAAAGAAATGCTCCCAAAAGTCAAAGCCCTTATTTTCCATAAACTGCATGCGCGCTTCATTGCCCGGGGCCAACATTAAGATAAGGTAGCCCAAAAGCAAACCCACGCCGCCTGAAAATTGCCAGGCCGACAAACGGCGTTGCCATAAAAGCTTTAAGTTATATAGCCCCACCACGACCACCGCGGCACAGCCGGTGTTTTCATTGGTCCATCCGGCCAAGAGGCCTAAGACAAACATTGCCGGGGTCACCCACCAGGCGCGCACATCGCGCTCAACATGGAAGGATTGGCAGAAAGGAATTAAAAAGAGCAGGATGATTAAGGTCGAGAACATGTAATTGCAACTTGAGACGACATTAATCACCACTTCGCCAAAATTGCGCATGCACAGCCAAAACACTAGGCTGACAAAGATAAGCGGCCAAATTCTTACCTTTAAGGTAGGATAGCGGCAATTAAGCCCCGCCCAGACGGTAGCTAAGAGCAATAACAGATAGGTTGCAGTGGTAATCAGGCTCTGCCAGGGCTTTTCTATATATAAAAGAAACTGTGCGATGAGATGATTGACCGTACGCCCGCCCCAATCAAAATAATGACGATATTGAGAAATAACAATATCGCTCAATGAGCCCACCAAATCATTGGTGCCCTCCACTAACATATAGCGATAATCATTACCAAAATAAGGCGTGTAATAGGAACACAAAAAGATAACCACCGCCCAGGGCAGTAAATAACCCATGGTCTTAACAGCTTGAGACATAGCGCAAAACCTCATCTGCAGGATGTTTTAGCCGCGCATTATACTCTAAGGCTTATTTGTGTGACAGAACTCAAAGAATTACAATAAGCACTTATGCACAAGTAAGGTGCCATTTTTCGCCCCAGTTTAGCTAACAGGCCGCTAAGATGCAGATACAAGAGCTCATTCCCCTCACCGCCGTTAAAAGTGCCCCCGGTAAAACGGTAGGTAGTTTGCCAGGGTTAACCCTACCATTAGGTATCTATAGTCTCTATCGTCAAGAGCCTAAGCCCCTGCTGATTATTTGCGCCGATAGTGCCGATGCGGTGGCCTTGCCAGCACAATTGCGCTCTTTAGACCTCTCCTTGCCTATCTTAACCTTCCCTGATTACGAAACTCTGCCCTATGACACCTTATCGCCCCATCAGGACATTATCTCCACTCGCCTGACGACCTTAGCGGCATTGCCCTATTTTACCCACGGCGTGGTGATAAGCTCGGTGACGGCGCTATTGTCCCGGCTGTGTCCGACCGATTATGTGGCAGCGCACTCTTTTATGCTCGCCACAGGTGAGAGCCGAGATATCACCAAATTGCGCCAAGCCCTTGTCGAGCAAGGTTATCTGCAAACGGAGCAGGTCTTAGAGCATGGCGAATTTGCCCTGCGCGGCTCTATCTTAGATATCTATCCGATGGGTAGTGACACCCCTTATCGCATCGACTTTTTTGACGATGAAGTCGATAGCATCAGCGAGATTAACTTAGAGACCCAGCGCTCGGTGCGCAAAGTCGAGCGCATTAGTCTGCTCCCGGCCCATGAATTTCCTTTGGACAAAGCAGGTATCGCCGCATTTCGGAGCAATTATCGTGACGCGTTCCCGCAGGCTAACTTAAATAATCATGTAGTCTATCAGGCCATCTCCAAGGGCGCGGTGCCGGCGGGCATTGAATATTATCTGCCGCTCTTCTTTGGCAAAAGCTCCACCATTTTTGACTATCTGCCAGATAACAGCGCCGTCATTATCTGTGGGCAGGTCAACGCCGCCGCGCAGGCAGTTTTTGATGATGCCTGCGCGCGTGCCAAACAAATTTTGGGCAATAGCGATCATCCGCCGTTACCGGTACAAACGCTGTTCCAAAGCCCGGACGAATTTGCCGCCGCCCTTAAGGCCCGCCCTGGTATTTCCCTGCAGGCTACGGCATTAACTGAGGAAGAAACTGCGCTGCGCGGAAAGACTAACTTTAAGGCCCAAACCGTGCCGGCCATTGCCTTCAATCCACGCCAACAAGACAGTGCCGCCGCCTTCTCCTCTTTTGTCAGCACCTTTATTGGTGACGGTGGCCGCGTGCTGTTAACTGCCGTCTCTGAAGGTCGCCGCCAGTCATTACGCGAAATTTTACCGGGCAAACTTACTAATACCTTTGGCATACAGGCCGCCTCAAGCATCGAGGATTTTGTGTCAAGTAGCGCTCCGCTGATGCTGTCTATCAGCCCGGCTACCCAAGGCTTTATCTTAACTAAGCCCAAACTTGCCGTCCTTACCGAAACGGAAATCTTTGGCTATCAGGCCATCAAGCAGCGCCAGCGCAGTCGCAAACAGGCCATTTCCCAAGATGCGGTCATTGCCAATTTGGCGCAACTTACCGAAGGACAGGTGGTGGTGCACATTGATCACGGTATCGGTCGCTATCGCGGGCTGAAGCTTCTTACCATCAATGGGGTTAAAGGCGAGTATTTGGCCATTGAATATCAAGGCGGGGATATGCTCAATATCCCGATTACCGCCTTAGATAAGGTGGCACGTTACTCGGGAGCAGAAAATCCCCCGCTGTCTAAATTGGGTAGCGACGCTTGGGGCAAGAAAAAACATAAGGCGGCACAAAAAGTCTATGATGCCGCCGCCCAATTACTTGATATCTATGCCCGTCGTGAAAGCCGCCCGGGCACGGTCTTTGAGGTCAATGAGCAAGCTCTTGATGCCTTTGCCGCCGGCTTTGGTTATGAGGAAACGCCCGATCAGGCCGCCGCTATTGCCGCTACCTTAAACGATATGCAACAAGGCCGCCCGATGGATCGCCTAATTTGCGGTGATGTGGGCTTTGGTAAAACCGAAGTGGCCCTGCGCGCCGCCTTTGTTGCCGCCGACAACGGCAAGCAAACTGCAGTGTTGGTCCCCACCACCATTTTGGCCGAGCAGCATTATGAAAACTTCAAAGAGCGCTTTGCCGGCACCCCGATTACGGTGGAGATGTTAAGCCGCTTTAAGAGCGTTAAGCAACAACATGAGGTCATCAAGCAATTAGAGCAAGGCTCGGTGGACATCATCATCGGCACGCATAAGTTGCTGTCAAAAGGGATCAAGTTTAAAAATTTGGGCCTCGTGATCATTGATGAGGAGCATCGCTTTGGCGTGCGGCAAAAAGAGCGCTTAAAAGAATTGCGTGCCGAGGTTGATATTTTGACCCTCACCGCCACGCCTATTCCGCGTACTTTAAACCTTGCCATGGAGGGTATGCGCGAGCTGTCCATCATCGCCACCGCCCCGGAGCATCGTTTGGCGGTCAAGACCTTTATTCATGAAAACTCCGATGAGCTGGTGCGCGAGGCCATCATGCGTGAATTGCGCCGCGGCGGACAGGTCTATTATCTGCACAATGATGTGGCCACCATCAATCAGCGCGCCGAGCAATTACGTAAGTTGGTGCCCGAGGCCAAACTTGATATCGGCCATGGGCAGATGAGTGAACAAGATTTGCAACGCGTGATGCGCGACTTCTATCGCCAGCGCTTTAACTTGCTCTTGTGCTCCACCATTATTGAAAATGGCCTGGATATCCCAAGTGCCAACACCATCATCATCGATAGAGCCGATAAATTGGGTTTGGCCCAGCTCCATCAGTTACGTGGCCGTGTCGGGCGCTCGCACCATCAGGCCTATGCCTATCTCTTCACTCCGCCTAAGAATCTGCTCACCCGCGACGCGCAACGCCGTTTGGATGCCTTAGCCTCCTTAGATGAATTGGGCGCCGGCTTTGTGCTCGCCACCCATGATTTGGAAATTCGCGGCGCCGGTGAACTCTTGGGCGAAGAGCAATCCGGACAAATTGAGTCGGTGGGCTTTTCTTTGTATATGGAAATGCTCGAGCAAGCAGTCAAGGCCTTAAAAGAAGGCCGGGAGCCGTCACTTGCCGATCTGACGGCACAGGAATGTGAAATTGACTTACATTTACCGGCCCTGTTCCCTGACAACTATATTGGTGATGTCAACACCCGCCTGTCACTTTACAAGCGCCTGTCCTCCTGCGTCACCCCCGAGCAATTTGAAGATCTGAAAATTGAACTTATCGATCGCTTCGGCCTGCTACCGCCGGAAAGTGACAATCTCTTTGCCCTAAGTGAGCTCAAGCGTATCGCAGGTAGCATTGGCATTAAGCGCATCGCCGGCGATGGCAATGGCGGCATCATTGAATTTGCCCCCACCCATAAGGTCGATCCGCGTTATATCGCAAGCTTGGTGACCACCTGCAAACATCAAGAATATACGCTTGCCGGACCTAGTAGCCTACGCTATCGCCTACCTGAAAGTGAGCGCATGCCGCGCCTTAAGATCATGCGCCAATTGCTCTGTGCCCTGCGCGCACATGCCAATTTAGCTACGAAGGGAGGGAATAATGCTCGCTAATGTCAAACTGTGGCAGACTACCTTAAAACAGGCCTTAACCCTACCCGGGGTACAGGTCAATAGAGAGAAATTTTTACGCCACATTTTGCCGCAGGTGGGGGTGGATGAGCTGACAGTAGCCCGCCTGTGTGCCGGAGCGACCTTAGTAAGTCTCCCACTAGATCGTATCGATATCGCGGCCAAGCGCTGCATCAGACGCCACAGCGCACAGGTAAGTGCCATATCAGCCATCTCTGGGATCCCCGGTGGCATTACCGGCGCCGTCTCCGTCCCGGCTGACTTGTTGCAATACTTATGGCATGTTTTAGTGCTCGCGCAAAAGCTCTCCTACCTCTACGGCTATCCGTCGCTTACTGATGAGCACGGTAAGCTTACTGCCAAGGGGCAATTGGTGCTGACCTTATTGTGCGGCCTTATGTTTGGCGACGATAATGCCAAAGCAGCTTTGCATATGGTGATGCGCAAGTTAAAAGGGGAAAAAGTCCCCTTAAAGGAGATGAAAAGCCCTTTACTGACCATAGCTAAAGGCAGTGCCGCTTTTTTGGGCAAAGGCCTAAGTAAAGCTTTAGCCGCACGCGGCCTTACCCGTTTAGTCCCGGTGATAAGCGCTCTTACCGCCGGCGCCATGACCTTACAGTCCTTTTACCCCAAAGCCTGCACTTTACAACAAAGCTTGAGAGAGCACTATATTGGTAAACTTAATACTTAGTTAACCAACAACTAGCTAAACGACATAAAATATAAAAGATCCAATATTGTACGTTTAAAAATGAGAGCTGGCGCATAGTTTGTGGAAATTTAAAGAAAAAACATCCATCATCAGCGCCCTATCTTCTATACTACCTCCCCCCACTTAGGCTCCGGCCTATCTCAATTATTTCTATCAACGACTTAGTGCAGGAAAAAATTCATGGAACATTGGATACCCGTCATGTGAGTAGCGATTGCTATTTTATTGCTCTTGCTCCTTACCATCAAATTTAAACTCCACTCCTTTATCGCCCTGCTGATTGTCGCCCTCTTGGTAGCCTTCTTAGAAGGTATGCCCTTAGACGGCATCGTCAGCGCGATATCCAAAGGCGCGGGCAATACGCTCGCCGGCGTTGGTCTTATCGTCGTGCTTGGTGCGGCGCTCGGTCAATTGATGAACGATTGCGGCGCCTCGAAAAAGGTGGCCGACGTCATCTTAAAGACCTGTGGCACCAAATTCCTCAAATGGGGCATCTTAGTGATTGGCTCAGTCTTTGGTAC
>JAHLFG010000014.1 GCA_018883895.1 Candidatus Anaerobiospirillum merdipullorum | reverse complement strand
GTCGATAACGTCGCTGACGATGCGGCAGGGATGGTTCTCATCAATGAAGTCGTCAAGGCTGGGAGGCAGGACCATGGTTTCATGCTGCCGCTACTGTCTGAAGACAGGTTTAGCCATACTCACCTCCGGATAGTCTGCGCTGACTATGGGTGAATTATAGCAAAAACAGCTAAAATTTACAAGTAATTAACTGAAATAAAAAGTAAATATTTTGCGAAAACATTCTGCTTCGCAAATTTTACCGTTTCTGGAACATAAAATCGGGGGTGACCTTTTTAGTCACCCCCTTAATTCTGGTTAAAGCTTCAAAACCACCCCTTGGACAGTGGCGGTCATCTAGCGGCCACGTCGGTGCCGGCAAAGTCTACCAGCCCTAACGCCCAAGCTTCTTGCGGGCAAAGATCTCCCTTACTCCCTGTGCGCGAGCCAAAGCTCTCGGGCTTACTTGCTACCAATGTAGCCTTAGCTACAAGCACGCGCCGCGGGGGCGGCGCATGCTAAGCCTTGCTAGCAGATAAGGGCACTATGGGCGATCTTTAGCTTATCTGGGCTCAGGGTAGTTTTCATTGCTCCGACTTTGATGCCGAAGTTGCATGCGGCGCTCCAAATTTTTTAAATAGGGGCGTAGCGTACAAATCGGGCAGGGGGTGGAGACTGCATGCCAATCCTCATGCGTTTTATCTGCCCGCGTAAAGGCCGGCAGATAAAAGGCGGTGCATTGCAAGATCTTGCCGTGAGAGTTGAGGATATGCCGTGCACAACCTCGTAGATTGACTTGCCGATTATGTACCATCTGCAGACTGCGAAAGAACAATTTGTAGCTGGGGATATTAAGCGGCTCATCTAAGCGCCACGGATCAAAGCAACGTAGCTCCAACAGTGCCCGCATGCAATCATAAGCGGCCACCGCCAGATAATGATTGACTGGGTAAAGACTGATGAGAGCGGTAAAATTGCGTAGCGTGCCAATTTCGTAGAGGCAACTTAGCATGATGCCATAGAAGTTAATGGCAATGGTGTTAAGTAAGATTAAACTCGGCTCACGGCGAAAGAGGAGGCTGTCGCTTGGTAAGATCCCACTTTCACGCGTGGGCGGCGTCGGGAGGCGCGCTTGCTCGCTTTTTAACAGCTTTAAGTACTTAACGTTCAGGTTTAAATGATCGCTAATGAAATTATCCTGCACGCTATAGTGGCTTAAAATTTGCGCAAATTGGCGCTTGAGCTCACGGATCGAGGCAGACGGCACAAAGAGCTGATTGTCCGCACTCATTCTTTGCAGATGCTTTTGCATCTGCCCAAGAATATTGCTGGGGCAACCATTATTGAGCTCGCATAACAAATGCATGGGCGATATGCGGGCGCTGAGCAATTGCTGGCGCACGGCAAAGGAGAGCCCAAACATGATATTGCTACCGCTTATTAAGGTAGACAAGCCACGCCCTAAATAGGACGGGTGATCCTTGGGTTGCAGCGCACTAAGGCCTCCGCGCACGGTGAGCAAACTTGGGGTCCCGACTCCTTCTTCCGGCGGCGTTTGCAGATCAATTTGGCGGATCATCTGCAAAAGCTGTGACATATGCCGGGGTAAGTAGTCAAAGAGCTCACGTACTAAGTCAAATTCGCTGACCCCAAAGGGGGAGAGCGCGAGATTGGCTTGTGCGCTGGCATTTAAATGTGTTCCGGCAGCGACCGGATAGGGCATTTGGGCTAAGTGACAAGGCATTTGTGCCTGCCCATTGGGCTTTTCAGCCTCGCTGTGGGGTTGTTCCGCTTGGGTGTGCGGCTTTTCCGCGGATAAAAAGCGCGCGGCGGTTTGCTGAAAGCGGGTGCAGATGGTTTCATTGGCGGCACTAAGAACATTCAGCTCCGGTATAACTTCGCAATTTTCAATCATAAATTTAATCTTATTTTCATCCTTGTTGTCCACATTAGGGGGACAGCAGTTTCAATGTACTGTCGATAAAAAATTTAAATCAATCTTGAATGGAGGTTAGGACCGAAAACTTGTGAGTTTAGTCGCAATGCTTAGGGGAGCAAAGCAGAAATTTGTGATCTTTATAGGGTTTATGGGTCGGAATGGAGCAACCGCGCCGCAGGTAAACGGCGCGGGATTTGAAGAACAGAAACTGCTCTTGTGCAGGGGAAGTAAATTACAGCTTAGGCCTTGCTCGGCACTAAACCTACTTGCAGATCTTCAGCGGTATAAATATGCTTACCATCGGCATAGACCTTACCATCGGCCACACCCATGATGAGGCTACCACGCTCAATAATGCGCTTAATGTCGATGACATACTCCACTAACTTGGTGTTATCGAGTACTTCACCCTTAAACTTGACGCGAGATACGCCTAAGGCTCGTCCCTTACCCGGGCCGCCGCGCCAGCCTAAGAAGAAGCCGACTAATTGCCACATGGCATCTAAGCCAAGGCATCCAGGCATCACCGGATCGCCCGGGAAGTGGCAGGCAAAGAACCACAGATTGGGGTTGATATCAAGCTCAGCGCGCACTTCACCTAAACCATATTGCCCACCGGTGGCTTGAATATTGGTAATGCGGTCGAACATCAGCATATTCGGGGCCGGCAATTGGGAATTACCTGGACCAAAGAGTTCGCCGCGTGAGCAGGCTAAGAGATCTTCTTTAGTAAAGGAATGCACGCCACGTTCTAATAATGAGGCCATCTAATGTGTTGCTCCTGTTATCTAGTTCCATACACCACAATGGTTTTACCGTGGGCGGAAATTAAATGATCTTCTTCCATCATCTTGAGAATGCGACCCACCGTTTCACGGGAGCAGCCGACAATTTGTCCGATCTCTTGGCGGGTGATCTTGATTTGCATGCCATCAGGATGGGTCATGGCCTCAGGTTGATGAGCTAAGTTAACTAAGGTTTGCGCAATACGGCCGGTAACGTCGAGGAAGGCTAAATTGCCCACCTTGCTGGAGGTGGAGGCTAAGCGGCGGGCTAATTGGGCCGACAGTCGCATTAAGATCTCCGGATTTACCTGCACTAATTGCTTAAATTTGCTGTAAGAAACCTCGGCCACTTCACACTGCACTTTGGCGCGAACCCACGCAGAACGTGTCGGAGTATCAGTTTGATCAAAAAGACCGACCTCACCGATAAAATCGCCCTGATTTAAATAGGTCAAAATCATTTCGCGGCCATCGGGATCTTTAATTAAGACTACCGCTGAGCCTTTGACCATATAGTACAGGGTTTCAGCCTTTTCCCCGGCATGAATAATGGTGCTTTTAGCCGAATACTTGTGAATGTGGCATTGGCTGATGAACCAGCTAATAGTGCTGTCTGCCTGAGGCTTAGTGATTAAAGTTGAACTCATAGAAGCGCCTTAGAGCTAAAAGTATCAGTAATCTAAAATTAGCCGTAGCAGTCGTGCACGGACTGCACTAAATAATAGCAGTTCTAGCGGGCGCTTTGAAGGTGCCCACGCTACTTTGGTGTAGGGTGCGGCGGCTGTTACATAGTATTTAGTATATTCTGTATAATCTTATGTCAAGCAAAGATCAAGTAAAACCATAGAGGAGCATTGATTGGCATGTCTACGGACGTTCCCGTCCCCCGCGATAGTGCATTTCGCTATTATGCACGAAAGATAACGCCCCAATTTATCGATACTCTGCCCGATGCGCGCAGTAAGGCGGTGGCCGTGCACGCTTTGGCCGTAAGTGAGCAGTGGTTGCAACGACGTTTGGCCGCCTCAGCGTATGAGGGTAAAGATCAAGCGCTCAATTTGTTACATGAATGTGGACTGCTCATTATTCGCGCCCTTATCTATGCTGCGCGTGCCGATGGGCAATTTGATAGCTTAGAGCATGGGGCGCTTAGCGTAGTCTGTAGTGGATTGTGCACGCAATATGAAGCTGATGGCTTTATCGACGAGATGCTTACCTGTGAGATAAAGGTGCAAGATCTGGCCGATGCCGTACAATTTGAAGAGGAGTCTTTAGATTTGTATTTTCTGTCAAGTCTCATTGTCAATGGCGCCCACTTTATTGAGCAGAACTATTTAGAGGAATTGGCAGCGGCGCTACATATTACGCCAAGTGCCCAACATCGCTTAGATGAGCAGGCAGAAGCCTTACTTAAAACAGCTCTGGTAGAGCATGGAAACTAGTGGTATAGGCAGGTGAGAGCAGGCGCTTATCGGTGCTCTCCTTTATCTGCTCATGGCGCCCCTGCGCGCCAAAATAGAGCTTGACGCCATTTTGGGCGTTGAGTTTATCGATAAGCTCCATCAAGTTATCGCTTTGTCTTTGTTCTTGCGCGCTTTGCTCTTTGGTAAAAAGATCGCCCTGATGCGTGCGCGAGGCACGCAACTCACTTAAGATCACTCCAGCTTTAGCATAGGCAAAGCCTGGCTTAAAGATGCGCGTAAGCAAAATATTGACCGCCGTTAAAATCGTGCGGCTATCTGCCGTCGGATGATCAAAGCGCAAACTTAAAGAGGCCTGATAGCGCTTATCTTGGGTAAAGTAACTAGTACGGATATAGATAGTAAGCAAACTGCAGTAAAGTTTAAGCTCGCGCAGGCGCTGGGCAGCCTTAGCGGCAAAACCACATAGCGCTACGCCTAAGGCCTCTTCAGTAAGCAGGCGCTCGCGAAAGGATCGGCTCCACATAATTTGTTGTTGTAAATGATCGGGAGGCAATTCCTTAATTTCATCGTAGCCGCGCAATTCTTGTATGGTGCGCCACAACACAATGGAAAAACGTTTTTTCATTGCGTTGGCATCGGTCGCGGCCAATTGCCCGGCTGTTTTAATCTGCAGGGAACTTAATTTTTCCTCCAAACGCCGTCCAATGCCCCAAATTTCACCAATGGGCAATTGATGTAAGACGCGTCGACACTGCGTTTTATCAAATAGGGCGCAGACGCCTTGTAACTCAGGATGGGTTTTGGCCTGATGACTGGCAATTTTTGCCAAAGTCTTAGACGTTGCAACGCCCAAACTTACCGGAATGCCGATAATGCGCTCGACGGCCTTTTTGATGCGACAGGCCTGTGAGTAGGCATCGTCTGCGCTTACTTGGCGCAAGATCACAAAGGCCTCATCGACAGAATAGACCAAGACCTCGGGATACATTGAGTCCAAAAGGCGCATGATGCGCTGTGAGATGTCCAAATACAGATTGAAGTTGGAGGAAAAGCAGACAATATGTTTTTTTAAGATGAGATCTTGGATTTTAAATACCGGGGTTCCCATCTTAATGCCCAAAGCCTTAACTTCGGCAGAGCGTGCCACCACACAACCGTCATTATTGGAAAGCACGATTACCGGACGTTGCCACAAATCGGGGCGAAAGAGCCGCTCACAGGAGACAAAGAAGTTATTGCAATCTATGAGGGCATAAACTTTGCGATAGCAGGTAGTTGTGGGCATATTCCTTTACCAAAGTCCCCAAAAAGAGCACTAAATTTCTAAATTGTGCGGCATGGCTCCTTATCAAAGCAGGCGGCAGGTATTATAATCACAGTGCTTTTATAAAAGCACATGTAAGGACGGCGTTAAAGCCGAAATGAGAAATTTTACGTATTTATAGCAATTAGGTACCACCATGATCTATTCAAAAGAAGTAGAGCAGATGTGCCCGATCACCAAGGGTGCATATCACGGTCCTGCTCCTATCCCTGAAGAGGGCAAGTGGGTTCAAGCTAAAGAAATCAAAGATATTAGCGGTTTAACTCACGGTGTGGGTTGGTGTGCTCCGCAGCAGGGCGCATGCAAGCTGACCTTAAACGTCAAGGACGGCATCATTGAAGAGTGCTTAGTCGAGACTTTAGGCTGCACCGGTATGACTCACTCTGCCGCTATGGCTTCCGAGATTCTCCCGGGCAAGACTCTGCTTGAAGCTTTAAACACTGACTTGGTGTGCGACGCCATCAATACTGCAATGCGTGAGCTGTTCTTGCAGATCGTTTATGGCCGTACTCAGACTGCCTTCTCCGAAGGTGGCCTGCCTATCGGTGCTTCTTTGGAAGATCTGGGCAAGAATTTAAGAAGCCAGGTCGGCACCATGTTTGGCACCAAGGCTAAGGGTTCCCGTTACCTCGAGATGACCGAGGGTTACGTAACTCGCCTCGCCTTAAACGACAACAACGAAATTGTGGGCTACGAGTTCGTCAACTTAGGCAAGCTTATCGACACCTTAAAGGCCAACCCGGATATGAAGGGCTCTGACGCTATCGCTAAGGTGCGTGGTCACTATGGCCAGTTCGATAATGCGGCTAAGTACATTGACCCGAGACATGAGTAAGGGGGGTACAGGAAATGGCATTATTTGAAAGCTATGAGCGTCGTATTGACAAAGTAAATGCTGCGCTCAAAGAGTACGGCATCAATTCCGTCGAAGAGGCAATGGACATCTGCAAGAGCTATGGCCTCAATCCGTATGACAAAGTGCGCGAGATTCAGCCGATTGCCTTCGAGAACGCCTGCTGGGCTTACACCGTGGGCGCTGCTATCGCGTTAAAGAAGGGCTGCAAGACTGCCGCCGAGGCCGCTGAGGCTATCGGTATCGGCCTGCAGGCTTTCTGCATCCCGGGCTCCGTGGCTGAGGATCGTAAGGTCGGTTTAGGCCATGGCAACTTAGGCGCAATGTTACTGCGTGACGAGACCAAGTGCTTCTGCTTCTTAGCCGGTCACGAGTCCTTTGCTGCCGCTGAAGGCGCTATCGGTATCGTGCGCAATGCCAACAAGGCCCGTAAGGTCCCGCTGCGCGTGATCTTAAATGGCTTGGGCAAGGACGCCGCTCAGATCATTTCCCGCATCAACGGCTTCACCTATGTGCAGACCAAGTTTGACTACTACACCTCTGAGCTCAAGATCGTCAAGGAAATCGCTTACTCCAACGGTGAGCGTGCCGCCGTACGTTGCTATGGCGCCGACGATGTGCGTGAAGGCGTAGCCATTATGCACCACGAGGGTGTGGACGTATCCATTACCGGTAATTCCACCAACCCGACCCGCTTCCAGCACCCGGTTGCCGGCACTTATAAGAAAGAGTGTATCGAGCAGGGCAAGAAGTACTTCTCCGTGGCCTCCGGTGGCGGTACCGGCCGTACCCTGCATCCGGACAACATGGCTGCCGGCCCGGCCTCTTACGGCATGACCGATACCATGGGTCGTATGCACTCTGATGCTCAGTTCGCTGGCTCCTCCTCTGTACCGGCTCACGTTGAGATGATGGGCTTCCTCGGTATGGGCAACAACCCGATGGTGGGTGCTACTGTTGCTATCGCCGTGGCAGTGGCTGAGGCTTTAAATAAGTAAGCAATTTTTAAAGCTTATTTACCAGGCTGTAGCCTTAAGCTACAGCCATTAAAAGGGCAGGGTAAAACCTGCCTTTTTTCGTCGATCTTAGCCCAAGGCGGTGGGCAAACCACGACTTAAGGATTGCCGGATTTCACTTAAATAGGCATTACACAGATCGCTACTGTAGACCCCTGAGCGCCAAACTAAATGTAATTGCGCATCTAAAGGCGGGTAAAGGGGGCGACTTACCAGGCCATCTCCATCCTGCACTTGGATTAAACCGTCAAGGGCCAACATTGCCAAGCGATTTTCGCGTGCAAAAACATAGCCGTTATAGGGCAAATTGTAGGTGCCAACTAAGTGTAACCTCTCTTTTATGGGGCCAAGCCAACCGGAAAACTCATTGTTATCTAAGGCCTGCGCCGAAATAATGATCGGCAAATCTGCCAAATCGTCCGCCGTGATACGCGGTTTATTTGCTAGCGGCATTTCTGCGGGAATAAAAACCTGCCAGCTGTCGCGCGCGGGGAGGATTAAATGCTCATAGCGCGAGGCCTGCGGAGATGCAATCAAGATGCCAAAATCGGCAATGCCGGAGTCCAAAGATCGCGTCACATAGTTTTCATTGCCGCTTTTTAAATCAAAATTTATCTTCGGTGCGCGTTGTTTGAGGCGATGAAAACAGTGGGCGAGGAAACTTACGGCCGGGCTTTCGCCGGCGGCGATGGTGATGGTGCCGACCAATTCGCCACTGTCCACGCCCACTTCTTGTTTGAGCTTATCCATGAGATCGACAATGGTCTGGGCACGCTCTCGCAATAATTCACCCTTAGGCGTCAATCTTAAGGGCTTGGCACGCACAATAAGTTGCTGTCCCAATTCATCTTCGAGCTCTTGTAAGGTGCGTGAGAGTGCCGGTTGGGAAATATAAAGACTAGCGGCAGCCTGAGAAATGGTGCGCTCTTTGGCTATGCCCAAAAAGCAACGCAGATGACGCAATTCGATCATGACGTCTCTCCATAAGTAAAACGCATACTTTAAGATAATTATAAACAATTGGACTGAAAAGCCACGACTTTTTATACTGCCGCGCAGAAGTTTCTAATTTAGGCTCAATGTGAGGTGTAGCATGGTAGGTAGTCGCTGGCAACAAATGCGCTTGCTTCTTATTCTCACCGGCGGCGTTTTTGGCATTATCAACACGGAAATGGGTGTAGTGGGCATTGTGCCGCAAATTGCAGCACAATTTAATATTACGGTGCCCGACGCCGGTTGGACCGTCAGTATCTTTGCGCTCTTAGTGGCAATTTCCGCGCCCATCTTGCCCTTGGTGTGTACGCGTTTTCCTCGTCGGCGCATGATGATTACGGCCTTTAGCTTAATCTTTTGCAGTAATCTTATCGCCCTGTTGGCGCCCAACTTTACTATCTTGTTATGCGCCCGGGCATTAGGTGGCATCATGCATCCGGTCTATGTGGCTCTGGCCTTTACCTTGGCGGTGGCGGCGCTACCACCAGAGCGTAGCGCACAGGCTATATCTTGGGTCTTTTTAGGGGTTACCGCCGGCATGGTTTTAGGGGTGCCGGGCACTTCATGGCTTGCGGTACAGTTTTCCTATGAAGTGGCGATGTTAAGCTTTGCGGTAGTCAACGGCTTAGTGTTAATTGGTACTTACTTATGGGTTCCGGCGGTCGATGCTCCGGCCACGCAACTTAAAGATCAATTACAAGTCCTCAAGCGTCCGGTTTTGCGCTATGCCTTTTTCTATATGCTCTTTGTCAATGGCGCGGTCTTTGGCTTCTTTAGCTTTATGTCAGACTTTCTAAATCAAGTAAGTCACGTAAGCTTTGACTATGTGGCCTTAATTTTACTGGGGTATAGCCTTACCAATATCATTGGCAATTTAGTGGCCGGGAAGATTTACTTAAGCCACCCACAGCGCTATGCCCTTTTATTGCCCCTAAGCTTAATTGCTTTTTATGCCTTACTCTTTTACCTTGGTGGTACTAGTGTAATGGCGTGCGGACTTATTTTACTGTTAGGTATTTTAGCTGGCATGGTCGGGGTAGTAGGACAGCAGATGATAAGTAAGGCCGCCCCGGAGGCTCCGGAGTTTGCCAATGGACTGTTTTTAACGGCCGGTAATGCCGGTACCATGTCTGGTACAGCATTGTGTGGTTTGTTTATCACCCTTGATAATACGCAAGCTGCCTTGTGGGGATCGTTTATTTATTTGGCCTTAGGTCTCCTTTGTGCCGCACGATTTGCGTACTTAAGGCATCATCAAACCCGCTTTGACGTTAAAGATGTGAACGACGTATCGCTAAGTGGCGCGCTTTAGCGCTAAAATACTGCCATAATTGCATTAATCAAATGGGAGTTTTTTAGCGATGAGCGATTTGCTTGAAGCCATCAAAGCCCGCCGTGCGGTGCGTAAATATACCGATCAGGCGGTGGAACGCGAGAAGATTGATAAAGTCATTGAAGCCGGTTTGTATGCCGCCAACGGCAAGGGACAGCAGGCACCCTATATTATTGCCATCACCAATCAGGATTTACGCGAGCGTTTGAGCACTTTAAATCGTGAGATTGGTGGCTGGGAGCCGCCTTTTGATCCGTTCTACGGTGCTCCGGTGGTCTTATTGGTCGTCGTGGATGAAGACTATAAGAACCGCGTTTATGATGGCTCTTTAGTGATGGGGAATATGATGCTTGAGGCCTCAAGCTTAGGTTTAGGCTCTTGCTGGATTCACCGTGCCCGTGAGACTATGAAGTCCCGTTTGGGCCAAGAGATCTTAAAGTTAGCCGGTCTTACCGATAAGACCTATGAGGGCATCGCCTTCTGCATCTTAGGCTATCCGGCTGAAGTACCGCAAGCTGCCCCTCGTCGTGAAGGCCGCGTGCGCGTGATTGAATAATTTTTAGTTTACATAAGCTTCAGGGCTTGGCCCGAGGCAAAAGCTTACTTAAGAGGTAGGAGTAGCATCCTGCCTCTTTTGTTTTACTAAGAGCTCTTAGTCTTAGTGGCAAAGCTTGCGAATATGCGCATCATACCCTGACAGTAGCTTGCTTTTAAGATATGCTAGCTAGGGCAGATTCTAGGTAGATAAAAAGAGCTTACTATGAAATTTTCGGCCGTATGTTTTGATATCGATGGCACCATGGGAGATACCTTTCCCATTTGCATTCCTTTACTGACCTCTATCTTCTCGCGCTTTGGGGGCAAAAACTATCAAGATAGCGATGTGACGCAATATTTTGGTCTCAATGAACAAGGCATTGCACAAAAATTGACTGGGGAGAATTGGCAAGCGGCGGCCGCTACCTTTTTTAAAGAATATGCTATGGCATTAAAAAGTCAGCAGGTGGCGCCTTTTGCCGGGATTGTGGAGTTATTGCAAGCGCTACAGTCAAGGCACGTTTTATTACTCCTGGTGACCGGTAAATCCCACGAGTCGTGTGAGATCACGCTCCGTCATTGGGGCATGGAGCACTTTTTTCGCCAAGTTTTGTGTGGCGGCCCGGATAAACTCAATAAGGGCGCGCAAATTGCAAGTTTACTGCAAGACTTTAACTTAGCCCCAGAGCAGATGTGTTATATCGGGGATGCGCTTACCGATGTGACAGCATGTCGGGCAAATGACGTGGTATGTTTAAGCGCGCTCTGGCAACCTGCTGATTTAGATAAGGCACAGGTGCGCGCCTTAAACCCGCACTATTGCTTTGACAGTGTGCAGGGACTTTCCGACTTTTTATTGCCTCAAGTTGTCGCCTATCCTGCTTAACGTTAATTTTGTCAGCTAAGGAGCTGTTATTTAGCGAAGTTTTCGTTATTTTTGCGGCAATGCTCACATACAGCTATGCTTTTATATCCTATAGTGAAAGTGCCGCCGCAGCGCTGGCGCATGCTTATTCCGGGATAACTCATTGAGCCGTTAGCAAGATGAGTTGCAGTACGCAGCAGAGCGCATACAGCTGTCTGCCCTTGGTGGTAGACGGGTCAGGAGATCAGTAAGGCTCAGCCGTGATCTCGTTCCTCGCCAGCAAAACGGCATTGGAGGAAAAAACCGGCTGTAGGCGGCACCCCAGCTGTAGCCCTACGGGCTTAAGGAGTATTGATATTGCGCCAATTTCGTCTGCCGCTCCTTATCTTAGTGCTCCTCATCGTAGGGGCGTTGCTCTTCCTCTATCTTCAACAAACAGCCGATGCTAAAACGCGTGCCTATGGCTTTATTGATGTCAAAGAAAGTACCTTGGCCTTTGATATTGCCGGGCGCATCGATAAGCTCTATGTTGATGAAGGCGCCATGGTGGAAAAAGGCGCTCTCTTGGCCACTCTCGATACCACCAAGCTACAATTGCAATTAAAGGCTCAAAGTGCACAATGTGCTAGGCTTAAGGCTGAGCTTACCAAGCTTGAAGGGGGCTATCGGCCGGAGCTTAAGGCTCAGGCCCACAGTGAGGTGGCACGTTTACAGGCTGCCGCGGCCTTGGCAAATTTAAGTGCTCAACGTGCCGAGCGTTTGTATCGGCAACATTCCATCAGCACGCAAGAGCGCGATGAGGCGCATTATGGTGCCCTCCAGGCCAAAGCGGCCTTAGATAACGCACAGGCCGTGGCCACACAGTATGAGCAGGGCTATGAAGCCGGGGATATTGCTGCCAAGCGTGCCGAGTTAGCCCAATGTAAGGCCCAACAGGAGCTCCTTGACTATCAAATTACCACCCAAAGTAAGCTCTTTGCGCCGATAAGCGGCAGTATCCGCAGTCGCTTGCAGGAGCTTGGCAATCAAGTCTCGGCGCAGGTGCCGGTCTTTTATGTGGCACCACGCACACCCAAATTGGCGCGTTTTTATGTAAGTGAGCTGGTCCTTGATAAGCTTAAGGTAGGCTCTGCGGTCACGATTGCTAATGCCGCCGGGCATCAGGTGCGTGCTACGATTAGCGCCATTGCCGAAAGTGCGATGTTCACCCCCAAGACGGTGCAAACCGAGGAATTGCGCCCTGATTTGGTGTATGAAGTGCGTGCTGAATTTGCCGATGAAGCGGGGCAGTTTAGATTGGGGCAGGCGATAACGGTGTATTTGGATGACGCCACTTTTAAGCGTACATGAGCTTACCTTTTCCTATACAAAAGAAGCTATCTTGCAGGATCTTAGTTTTACCCTGTCAGGGGACAGTCAGCGTATTGCGCTATTGGGCCCTGACGGGGCGGGCAAGTCAACGCTCTTAAAGCTCATCGCACGCTTATTACATCCACAGCAAGGGGAGATTTTGCCGTCTGTCTGTAAAGCTCCACCCGGGTTTAATGCCTTTTGTGCCTTTATGCCCCAGCAATTGGGACTGTACGATGAGCTCACCGTGGCCGAAAACTTGGAGCTTTTTGCCGCCTTACATGGCCTTAAGGATGAGGGAAAAGCGGAGTTTTTACGTCATTTATTGCAGGTGACGGGGTTGCTCCCCTTTAGCACGCGACGGGCCGGCAATTTATCCGGGGGCATGCGGCAAAAACTTGCCTTATGTACCATGCTGTGTGCCAAGCCTTATCTGTTAATTTTAGATGAGCCCACCGTCGGGGTAGATCCGCTCTCGCGCCAAGAGCTGTGGGCTTTGCTACAAGATTATCTGCAAAGTAGTGGCGCCCATTTAATTTTCTCGACTGCCTACTTATCTGAGGCCCAAACGGCCGATGAAATTTTAATTTTAGAGTCAGGCAGACTTATCTATCATGGACATTGCACCGAGCTTATTCACAGCGTACGCGACTGTTGTTTTACGCTGTATTTGCCTGAAAGCCTCCCCAAATTATTGCAACAGGCTTTATTAAGCTTAATGACCTTGCCCGAGCTAATTTGCGATGTCAGTCCGTGGGGCGGGGCCTTACGGCTACAAACCAACACTCCACAGTCTATCGCCAGCTTAAGCGCAAGCTTAAGGACGCTTTTTGCAAGCTTTAGGCTTGAGGTGCGTAAACCTAGCTTGGAAGATGCCTATATTCGTTTGACCTTAGGTAAGTTACAGCCCTTAACACCGCCACAGGCGCCATCCTTTGCCTTAAATGATCCGGCAGTGGAGCTTAAGGGGGTGGTCAAACGCTTTGGCAAATTTACTGCCTTGCATCATTCGACCTTTAGCGTGCGCCGGGGCGAGATTTTTGGACTGCTAGGGCCCAATGGTGCAGGTAAAACCACCACTTTTCGCTTAATGTGCTCGCTTCTGCGCCCCAGTGGCGGGGAAATTAAGTTAAACGGACTTAATATCGGCAAGCAAAAAAGTGCCGCCCGCTTGCAACTTGGCTATGTGGCACAGCGCTTTTCTTTATATAAGAAATTGACGGTGCGCCAAAATTTGGCCTATTTTGGCCAAAGCTGTGCCTTGGCGGGGACGGTGTTGGAGGCGCGCATACAGGAGCTTGCATCCGAGTATAATCTGGACGATAAATTAGATACGCCAGCCGGCTTATTGTCCTTTGGCCTGCAACGTAATCTGGCGATGGCGGTGGCCTTATTGGCCCGTCCGGCTTTATTGTTTTTAGATGAGGCTACCTCAGGGGCCGATCCGCGCTCCCGGCGTATTTTCTGGCAGCGTATTTTAAGTCTGGCCGCAACTGGCACGACGGTGGTGGTGACGACGCATTTTTTAGAGGAAGCGGAGTATTGCGATCGCTTCTTAATCCAGCATGAAGGACGCATCTTGGTCTGTGGTACGCCCAGTGAGATATGTACGGGAGCTGAGGGGCGCATCAGCGTTGAGGAGCGTTTTATTAAGCTTATTGTGGCCGCACGTGGCAGGGGTGAGGCATGAGCGCTTTTTTACATCGGCTGAGGGCTCTGCTCATCAAAGAGTGGCTACAAATCATGCGCGATAAGTCCATCTTGGCCGCCGCCTTTATCACCCCGATATTGCTACTATGTATCTACGGCTATGGCATGAATATGGACATCAAGCCGGTGCGGGTGACCTTGGTGGTAAGTGAGGCCGATCCTTTATATGATGAGGTGCGCGCAGTCTTCACCGGCTCGCCGTATTTTGCTGTCAGTGAAAATCGCAATATACCGCAAGCACAAGCGCGCCTGCAGGCTCATCAGACTGATGCGTTACTCTTTGTGCCAAGTCTTAGGCAAGTGCAACAAGGAGAGCAATTTTATGCTGCCATCAATGGTAGCGCAGCCTTGGCGGCACAACTTACCTTAAGTTATCTGCAAGGGGCTTTGGCGCAAATTAAACTCACGCCACAGGTGCAACTGAGGGCTAACATCAATTCCCGGGCATGGTTTAATCCTGACAATAAGTCAGCCTTTTATCTATTGCCGGGGCAAATGGTGGGCATTGCAACCTTAGTGTGCAATGTGATTGCCTCACTTGCTATTGCCCGGGAGTGCAATCGCGGCACCATTGAAGCCCTTTTTGCCGCGCAGGTAAGATTGCCGGAGTTGCTTTTGTCAAAGTTACTGCCTTATTGGCTCCTCTCCTTGGCGGCGGTGAGCTTACTTATCATCTTAATGCAAGTGCTCTTTGCGCTGCCGGTGCGTGGCAGTATCGGCTTTTTGGCCGCAACCTTGGCACTTTATTGCTTGGGCTGTTGTTTATTTGGCTTGTGGTTATCGGCCTTGGTGCAAGATCAGTTCTTGGCCTGCGAGTATGCGATAATCTTAAGTTTTTTGCCGGCCATTTTACTGTCAGGAGCGGTTTTTGATTTGCGCACCTTGCCTTGGGGCATTGCGTTATTAGGCTCGCTCTTGCCACCTACCTATGCCGTAGAGTCCATTAAGATCTGTTTTCTCTCCGGTGGCAATAGCGACATTTTGTGGACCAATTTGGCCATCATCTTGGGCTACTGCCTTATCTTTTTGCTACTGTTAAGCCGCACCTTAATTAAGTTGCGCCGCTATGGGAGAAAGCTTTCATGACCGCATGGCAGGCCGCTTGGTTGCGCATCTGGGCGCTGATGAAAAAAGAGTTTTTAATGATGTGGCTAGATAAGGGCACGCGCAAGATCTTGTTCATTCCCATCTTGGTGCAATGCGTGATTTTTGGCTATGGGGCGACCTTTAATTTAGAAAAAGTACCGCTTACCTTACTTGACGAAAGTCACAGCGTACAAAGCATGCGTTTGTGCAATGAGCTTAAGGCCAATTCCTTATTTGATGTGGTGCAAGAGTGCTTAAGTCAGCAATGCCTGCAACAAAGTTTAAGTACCGGTCAGGCAGTGGTAGGTCTGCATTTGCCGGTTGATTTTGCTACGCACGGGCAACTGTATCTGATTGCCGATGCGCGCAATACCACGGCAGCCAATACGGCTTTGGGCTACATAGAGCAAAGCCTGGTAGCAGATAGCGCGCAGGCTCAACTGCAGCTTAATTTTCGCTATTACTACAATGAGCATAACATCACGCGCTATAGCTTTTTAACCTCGATGATCTTGGCGTTGACCTTGATTCAAATTACCTTGCTCTCATCCTTAACCGTCGCTCGAGAGCGCGAGGAGGGTAATTTTGATATGTTGCTCTTAACGCCGGCCACTCCCTTGGAGATTTTAATCGGTAAGGCCTTACCGCCGACTATCACGGCCTGTATGCAAAGTCTGCTTTTGTTCCTTATCTGTCGTTTTTATTTTGCAATCCCGCTGCGCGGTTCATTTTTATTATTAAGCCTGGTGGTGGTGCTTTTTGCTTTAGCCGTCGTAGGCCTTGGACTTGCCATTTCAGCCTTAGCGCGTAGCGCTCAACAGGCGCTGATTACCGCCTTTATCATCGCGCTACCTTGTGTGATTTTATCAGGGCTCATCACCCCCTTGGCGGCCATGCCTCCTGCGCTACAAGTCTTTGTCAAATGCGTCAATCCGCTCTATTACGGCATTGAAGCCTTGCAGCGCATTTATTTGGAAGGAGCGGGCTTTATGGCCATTTACCATTTGCTCATCCCGCTACTTATTTGCGCCAGCATTACCTTACCCATAGCGCGCTATTTGTTTGACCATCAGTTAGATTAGGTAAGCCGCTATTGCAGGTTGCACTTGGGTAAGGACTATCTTGGCATCTTAAGCTTTGGGCCCCTTGGAAGAGACGGTAAAATCAGTTACCGCAGGCTTAGGCACTATGGTCACAGTTTTAGATGCTGTGGAGGTGGCTTTGGACGCGGTGGCTACTTGTTGAGACTGTGCTGTAGCGCTTTTAATTTCCTCAGCAGGTGTAGCCTTATTAATGTTCTTATTTACGCTCTTCTTTGTGGCTGCAGGGGCAAGCTCAGTCTTAGCTTTAGCTACATCTTGGCTGTCAGTTGCAGCTTGCGCGTAAGCTTGCTTTTTTGCGCTCTTAGGCTTTTGGGGCAGCCAATAGCGCACTAAGACCAGCCACACTAAAACTAAGCAGATTAGGGCTAAGAGCGCACCGCTATAGCCAAGGTAACTTATCATGCCGGCATCTATGAGGTGCGCACCGACAAAGGCGCCCGCGCCAATGCCCAAGTTGCAAATGGCTGAATAGATGGCGGTGGCGACAGCGGCATAGGTACTCTCTAATTTAAGCACTAGCGCCTGGAAGCTTAAGCTAAAGGCCGAGAAGGCAAGACCCCAACATAAGATATCGGCTACTGCCGCGGTAGTGTGTTGTGCCGTTGCCTGTAAGATGGTCAAAAAGATGACCAAACCACCTAAGGCAAAATAGACAAAGCGGCGGGGGTGGGCATCAAAGCCACGCCCGAAGGCATAGGCAATACTGATGGCCGAAACACCAAAGAGCATTAAGCAGGCAGTGATGAGATCTGGGTCCATCGCGCCTACTTGCTGTAAATAGGGCTCAATATAGCTATAGGGAATGTAATGGGCGGTAAAGATTAAGGCCGTAATGAGATAGAGCCCCATTAACGGTCCATTGGTAAAGATGCGCGGCAGCACTTTAAGCACGGGGCTGGGCGTCCCGGGAACGCGCGGGCAGAACTTAATTACCGTAGCTAACAAGATAAGGGCACAGATGCCTAAGCTTAAAAAGGTCATGCGCCATCCCAAATACAGACCGATGACACGGCCAATTGGCATACCGCCTACCATGGCCGCCGCCGTACCGGCTGAGACTAAGCCTACGGCCTTAGCTTCCTGCCCCGGAGGGGCAATCTTGACGGCCATGGGAACGGCGATGGACCAAAAGAGCGCATGGCTTAAGGCCACCCCGATACGTGCGCCCATTAAGATCTCAAAGATAGGCGCGGCGGCCGAAGCGGCGTGGCTTAACGCAATAAGCAATAAGACGCCGGCGAGCAAAAACTTATAATCAAAGCGCGAGAAAATAAGCACCAAGGGCAGTGACATGATTAAAACTGCCCAGGCATAGACAGTTAAGATAATGCCCGTTTGCGCTTCGGTTTGCGCAAAGGTCAGTGACAGATCGGAAATGAGGCCAATGGGCACAAATTCGGAGGTGTTAAAGATAAAGGCGGCTACGGTCAAGATATAGACCGGAGCAAAACTGGATTTAGCCATATGGGGCTCCCGGCAAGTAACATACTTAGCGCGGATTGTAACGCAGGGCACTGTAAAAGACAGGTCATTTGGGCCCAGATTGTAGTTTTGCGCACAACTTTAGTGCGCAAAACCGGAAAATTTTATCTTTATTTTACAAAACCGTAGGGCCATTGCAGGGTGCCATACATGTTATAGACCTGTTGATAGCCACTCTTTACCAAGATTTGTGAGGCCTGCTCGGCGCGCACGCCGGAGCGGCAGTGTACTAAGATGGGCTTAGTTACATCCGGTTGGGCCTGCAAGATGGTGCCTTCCTTAAGGGTGTCAAGCGGCACATTGACCGCACCTTTTATGTGGCCTGCCTGATACTCTTCGGGGCTGCGCACATCAATGACTACCACGCCTTGATCCATCATTTGTTTGGCCACCTGCGGGGTTACCTTATGATAGGCAGGGTTTTCGTAGGTAAGCGGACTTGCCGGTTGCGGATCTACCGGCTCTAAGGGGGCTTGGGGCGCGCTACAGGCAGTAAGGCTTAAGCAAGCTACTAACGCGGCGGTAAGGGATAAGGTTTTATATGGCATCGAAGACTCCTTAATAGTGTTTTTCTCATTCATTATGCCGCGTAACAGGAATTTTGGAGGCGTGGTGAGAAAAATTAGCGCAAGGCAGAGCTCTCCGGCTCCTTACTAAACAGGTAAGTGTTTTACGTGCCTTGGCAATTTTAGTGCTATGGCTAAAGAACTTAAAACGCGCAGGAGAACTGTCATGGCCTTAGGATGTCACGGATCATGACAGCATTTGGGAAGAGTTTTGCCGTTTTTATCTATGTCTTAAGGAAAAGTTTAAACGCCAAGCTCTTGCGCTCAGGGATCTTTTCTTAAGCCAATGCCCCGGGGTACGGGGCATTGGACGGAGTATATAGATTTTAAACTCTATTCCTCTTAGAAGGTGTAGCGCACGCCGGCATTGGCCGTCCACTCCAGATCAATGTCGCCGCCGTAAGTACGAGCGCCTTCGACAAATAAGGTGGCATTGCCTAAGTGCAGGTCGGCACCAAGACCAATATCACCCCAGTTGCTGTCCAGCTCATCGCTTTCAGAGACGTAGTTATCAGCGTTCTTCAGGCTGAAGGAGGCATCTACGTCACCATCAAAGTCATGATAGTAGGAGGCATGTAAGTATACCGATCCCAGGTCATTGAAGTTGTAACCTGACATGAAGCCAACGCGACCGATAAAGCTCTTTTGCTCGTCAAAGTCGATATCACGATTGGAGGTGGTAACCTCTTCATCGCTTAAGTATGAATAGGTCAACTGTACCTGCGGCTCGACAAAGAAGTTATCGAAGTTAAAGCGATAACCAGTCTCAACGCCTAAGAGGTAACCTAACTGATCATAATTGCCAGAATCCTGAAGACCGTTATAGCTTAAATCAAAGTCAGTGCTGACTCTACCGACCTTACCTACAACATCAACGAACCAACCGCCATTAAAACCGGAGAAGTAAACGGCGCCGGAGTAGATTTCGTTGTCGGATGAACCGTAATCTAAGTCACCATCGCCCTTAACGTAGGAGGCAGACACACCCACTAAGAAGTTGGGGGTAATCATCTTATCAACGCCAAGCTCAAAGCCGTTGAACTGCTGATTGACGTCATCGCCATCCCATTCGCCGCCCTTATAGCGTACCCACACGCCGGCCACATCCGGGGTGGAGCGAATGGTGG
>JAHLFG010000073.1 GCA_018883895.1 Candidatus Anaerobiospirillum merdipullorum | reverse complement strand
AAAAAAGCGTAAAGCCCCTTCCCGCAGAGGCCGCGGCAGCCAAGGCAGGAGCGCGATGGCAAAACGCAATTGCCAAGGAAAGATGGCATGTGTCTTGCCTAAGGCCAAGGCGCTTAGCACCTTACGCGCCGCCTTATGGGCACTGAGCTTAAACCAAGTGCGTCCGTGAAAACGCCGCCCCATCGGGCTGTCAAAAAAGCCGGGTTCAATGAGCGTTAACTTAATGTTGCGCTGGCGAAAATACGGCATGAGCGCCCGGAGTGCATAGGACAGAGCACTTTTGCTGGCACCATAAAGCGGCAAGGACGGAATAGGATAGCAAGCTGCTTGTGACGAGATCACCCCAATAATGCTGCCGGATGGTAGCCTGGAGGACAGATAATACACCGCCTGTAGCGGCGCTTGCGTGTTGACGGCAAAAACTTTAGCCACCGCGCCAAGATCTTCAAGGCTATCACGGCCATGTGGCGGGACTACCCCCATGGCCAAGATAAAAACGGAGCATCCCTGTTTAAGTCCGCTATCAAGGGCCCGGTATAATTCCTGCTCAAGGCTACAATCGGCAGGATAAATCTCACAGTCTACCCCGTGGCGTTGAGCCTGTTGCGCCAGATGCGCCAACACCTCCTCCCGCCTGGCGCTTAAGATAAGACTTGAGACCTGAAGCGCACACAACTCTTCTACCAAGGCTTTACCGAGGCCGCCACTGGCTCCGGCAATAAAGATCTTGCGGCCGCAATAGAAATTTGCGTTCATCATTGTGCAAATTGTGCGTGAATGCTAAAGCGCTCAGCATAAAGCGGGCTTTGCCACAGCGCCGTGCAATCTGACGGCAAGGCTAAATTAAAGCCCAAATCGCGCCACGCCCCTTGAACATGGAAGTCAGAGCCCAAGGAGGCCAATAAATCAAAGCGCTGACATAATTGCGCCAAATACTGCCGATCGCACGGCCGCTGTTGGGCAGAAGCTACTTCCAAAGCCTCGCCGCCTGCTTGCTTAAACTCAGCAATTAATTCTCGCAGCTTAGTATTGGTCATCTGATAGCGCCGCGGATGGGCTAGTATCGCAATGCCACCTGCCGCCCGAATAGTCTGCACCGCCCGCTCCACACTGCCCCACGCGGTCTTCACATAGGCAGGCCGTCCACGCTTTAAATACTTATTAAAGGCCTCATCGCTACTGCGACACACCCCGGTGGAGGCGATAAAGCGGGCATAGTTACCTCGGGTAATGCTCGCCCCCGGTTGCGCCTGCGCCTTGGTGCGGGCATAGGCATCTTTAAAGCCCAAGCGCTCAAGCTTACGGCCAATCTCCTCAGCCCGCTCCACGCGCTTTAAACGCTGCTCTTCCAGGCTTTGCTGTAGCAGGGGATGATTGATGTCTAAAAATAAACCCACCACATGGATCTGAAAATTACGCCACACTGTGGACATTTCAATGCCTGAGATCAGCTGTAAGCGCCCTTGGGCGGCGGCAGTTGCTTCAGCCACTCCCGAAACGCTGTCATGATCAGTTAGCGCCAAGACTTTAAGACCGCGCTCACAAGCAAAATTCACCACCTCAGTCGGGCTTAAAGCCCCATCGGAGGCCGTGGAATGACAATGTAAATCGATAAGACTATTCTGCGCCATGCGCTCTTTCCTCCAAATCTTCCCAACGCGCATATTTTTCTTCAAGTAAGGCATTCACCTCTGCCCGCTTGGCCATTAAAGCCTTGACCTTGGAGCCATCAGGATCAGTGGCATAAAGCTCTGGATCGGCAACTTGGGTATCCAAAGTTGCCAATTGCGCCTCGAGCTTTTCAATTTGCTCAGGCAGCGCGGCCAGCTCATGTTGCTCGGTAAAGGAAATCCCCGCCTTACGGGCAGGAGGGCTAGCGACCGTATTTGTTGTCGTCGGGGCAACTTTAGCTGCGGTAGTTTTTACCTGTGCCTTTTCCTCGCGGGCGGCAGCATCACGGCGCTGATAGTAAGCAAGCACATCACTCCAACCACCGACAATAGTTTCAATATGTCCCTTACCATCAAAAACCCACGTCTCGGTGGCCACTTTATCGATAAAACGCCGATCGTGGCTGATGACAATTACTGTGCCATTAAAGGAGGCAATGAGCTCTTCAAGTAGCTCTAAAGTCTCCAAATCCAAATCATTGGTCGGCTCGTCCATTACCAAGACATTGCAAGGACGGGCAAACATGCGCGCTAAGAGTAAACGGTTTTTCTCACCCCCCGAGAGCACCGAAGCGGGGCTACGCGCCCGTCTGCCGGTAAATAAAAAGTCGCCCAAATAGGAAATCACGTGGCGCGTTTTGCCATTGATGATGACATCGCGCCGTCCTTCAGCGACATTGTCCGCCGCGCTTTTTTGTAAATTGAGCTTTTCGTGGTACTGATCAAAGTACTGATATTGCACATTGGTACCGCGACGCACCTTACCGTGGGTCTGTTGGGCAAGGCCCAACATAATCTTAATTAAGGTGGTCTTACCGGCGCCATTGGGCCCGACAATACCGATTCTATCCTGGCGCATCACCGCCGCCGAGAAATTGTCAATTAAGGTCTTACCGTCAAAGCTGACATTGATATCGGTAAGCTCAAAGACAATATTACCCGAGCGATCGGCCTCGGAAATTTGCATAATCGGTCGTCCTTGACGGTCACGGCGCTCGCGTCTTTGCCGGCGCAAATCCTCCAAATTGCGCACCCGCCCTTCATTACGCGCCAGACGGGCCTTAACCCCGCGGCGAATCCAGGCCTCTTCTTCAGCCAGCACGCGGTCAAATTCTTTATTGGCCAGCTCCTCCATGCGCAAACGCTCATCACGCAGGCGTAAATAGGCGGCAAAATTGCCGGGATAAGAGTAGAGTTTACCGCGATCCAATTCCACAATTCGGGTGGCCAGATCATCGGCAAATGCTCTATCGTGGGTCACAAAGATTAAGGTACCGGGGAAGTTTAGGAGCCACTCTTCAAGCCAACCGATGGTTTCAATATCCAAATGATTGGTCGGCTCGTCCAAGAGCAAGACTTCAGGCTCACAGGCCAAAGCTGCAGCCAAAGCGGCCTTGCGCCGCCAGCCACCTGACAATTGCTCCAAGGGCATCTGCGGATCGATATCCATCTTATTTAAGATTTTGCAGATAATGCCATCATAGCGCCAGCCGTCGTGCTTTTCAATAAAGGCCGCTAATTCGCCATTTTCATCTTGCCCCAAGGCCACCTTGGCCAAAGCCTCACCCACTACCGGAATGGCGGCGGCGGCCATGCTATAGGCCGTACCATGGATGGATAAGGGCGGATCTTGATCAAGACGCACCACTTTAAGCCCTTGACGCATGATAAGGCGCCCGGCATCTAAGGTGCTATCACCACACAGAACCTTAAGTAAGCTTGATTTACCGGTACCATTGCGCCCTACCAGGCAAATGCGCTCCCCGGCCTCCACCGCAAAGTCCGCATCTTTAAGTAAGGGCAAATCACCGTAGGCCAGGCTACCTTGCAAAATACTAATCAGTGCCATTATTCGACATCTTCCTTAATGCCATCCGGGCCCCAGACACGTGCCTTGGGGGTGGCCGGCTTGACGTCTTTTGGTAGACGGCCAAAACGCGGCTTGCGCCCCGTTTCATCCTTGGCCTGACGCCACTTAGGGCGGAAGCTTTCGTCACTGTTGCCCCAAACTTTAGCCTGATGTGGTGCGCTTGCCTCAGCATTCTCAGAATGACGCCCGCGCTTGCGCGGCACCTGCGGATAATGCGCCAAAGGACGTCCCCGCTCAGCAAGAGGGCGTCCGCGCCCGTTGCCTACATGAGGCGCGAGCGTTTGCCCAGGAGCGGTTGCCCCCTCAGGCTCCCCCCAGCTACGGCTACGTCCGGCCGCAGCATTGGCATTGCCCCAGCTAGTTTGAGTGGGCTTGCTTGCAGTGCCATAACTGCCTACTGCCTTAGGTCTTGCACCTTGACCTTGTAATAATTTAGACCAGCGCGGTACGGCCTTAAGCTCAACCATGGGCTCGGGCTCACTTACCTTAGTACTGGCATCAAAGCTAAGCTTAAAGCAAGCATGAATTTGCTGATCGCGCGCATAATCCTGCGGGATGGTGGCTGCCGTGATATTTTCACAAGCGCTAAAGCCATAGGGCGCCAGCGCCGGCGCGTTTAACTTAAAGCCGCGCTTATTGCAGCAGAAAATAACCGTGCCGTTGTCCTTTAAGTGCCGAGTTAAGTTGGCAAGCAAAGCTACATGATCGCGCTGCACTTCAAAACTACGGCTCATGCGCTTTGAGTTGGAGAAAGTCGGCGGATCGATATAGATAAGATCAAAGCGCCGCTCGCTATCGGTGGATAAATAAGCAAGACAATCGGCCTGCAAGAACTCATGCTTGATCGATGGCTTAATGCCATTTAAGGTAAAGTTCTCCAAGCCCCATTCCAAATAAGTCCTACTCATATCGACACTTAAGGTGGAGTTGGCACCACCTACCGCCGCGGCCACTGAAGCGGTGGCGGTATAGGCAAAGAGATTTAAAAAGTCCTTGCCGGCAGCTTCTTTACGAATTAAAGCGCGAATGGGCCGGGAGTCAAAGAAAATGCCACTGTCCAAATAATCATCCAGGCGCGCTTTGAACAAGAGATCGCCTTCTTTGACCACCACCTGTGTATGGGCACTGTCATCATTCTTTTCATACTGCGCATTGCCCTGCTGACGCTGTCTGCTTTTGACAATTAAGTGTTTGCCCGGGATCTTTAAAGTAAGCACCGTCGCGGCAATCATGTCCATTAAACGTCGTCTAGCCAAACCGGTGGCCACCGAAGCGGGAGCTTGATACTCCTGCAAAACCACATAATCGCCATAAATATCGACCGCCGCGTTGTACTCCGGAATATCGGCATCATAGAGGCGATAGGCATTAAGGCCTTGCGCGGCCACCCACTTTTTAAGTTTGGCCTGATTTTTAAGCAGACGATTGGCAAAATCCGGGGCAATGGCCGGCATGGCATCGTCATGGGATCCATTTTCATTGGGGGCTAAGCTAAAGACGCGCAACTGACAGGCAAGCGCGCCATTATAGAGGGTGTAGCTGCGCTCACCTTTAAGGCGCAGGCACGATAAGAGATCTTCTGAGCTGGAAATGACGCCCAAGCGTGCGCCGCCAAACAGCGCCTTTAACTTGGCGCCCAAGGCGGTATAGAGCACAATGAGTTCATTGAAATTACCCATACGCTCGCCATAGGGCGGATTGGTGACAATGGTAAGCGGTGCTTGTGCCTGTGGAATGGTGTCTAAAGTCAGCTCCTCTAAAGGACAGCATTGCAAGGCCGTAATTTCATCAAAGCCCGCCCGCTTGGCGTTTTCACGGGCAAGTTCAATCATGCGCGCATCGGCATCACAGCCACACAGTTTAAAGCCCGCATCCACAGCCTGCTGTAATCCTTTTGCCGCGCGACTTTGGGCCTCAGCAATCAGGGCCTGCCAACTGTCTTGCGCAAAATTTTTAAAGTTAAAGAAGCCATAGTGGCGCCGGTGCAGTCCCGGAGCGGTATCGGTAAGAATTAGGGCCGCCTCCCACAATAAGGTGCCCGAGCCACACATCGGGTCAAAGAAATTACCCCCGCGATAGCCACTGCGCACCAACATTGCCGCCGCTAAATTTTCTTTTAGCGGTGCTTTGCCGGTTTCACGCTCAAACTCGCGCATAAACAGCGGCTTGCCGGATAAATCCAAGCCCAATGACAATTGCCCGTGATGCAAACGGGCATAAATAAGTACCTGCGGATCGTGACGATCGACATTCGGGCGCGGAGCTTGACGATTAACGAAATAATCGCATACCGCATCCTTTACTTTCTGCGCGCCATATTGCGTATTATTAAGTGCACTGCTGCTACCAGAAAATTCCACCGCAATGGTCTTGTCCGGGTCAAAGTAATCATCCCAACGCACGCCATAGGCGCCCATATAGAGATCCATATCATCTTGGCAAGCAAATTGACTTAACTCCCACAACACGCGGGTGGCAAAGCGCGACCACAGACATACGCGCATCGCCAGCTCCATGTTGCCGCCAAAGGATGCTCCGGCGACGGTTTCCTTGACCTGTTGCGCTCCCAAGGCAGTAAGCTCGGTGACCAACAGACTTTCTAAACCCTTAGGACAGGTGGCAAAAAATTTAGGCATACAGGCACTCTCCATTAAACCTGCCTATTATAAATTATCTGGCTAAATTCTGTGATTAAGCACGCAATTTATACGAAAAATATTTGTAAGAACAGCGCTTTTTTGGCAATGGTCAAAGTATTGTTTCCCGCAACGTTTTAAGCTTAACAGCAATCCCTTAAAGCTTATTCCTGCCTTTAGTTATGGCAGCGTAAGGAGTACGCGATGCTAGTGATGCAAAAAGCTTTCCAGGTCAAAACTAAAATCATAACCGCCGCCGATTTAACGGCACTACGCGCCTTATTACCCTTACATGATAGTGATGTGGTGCTCACGGAAGAGCGCTTAACTGACAAATTAGCCCTGCCTACCTATGTGCAGGTTATCACCCGGGAAAGCTTAGGCTGTGGGCCTAATACCCCGGATATCGTCAGCGCGGCAGTCAAGGCCATCGGCAGTGGGGCCAAGCGTATCATTGGTATCGGCGGAGGCGCGACCTTGGATTTGGCCAAACTCTTAAGTTTAGAGCAAGCCCTGCCCTTAGATGTCGCTTTTGCAAGGCAAGAGCTTTTGCGCAAAGGCCGAAAGCTTATTTTGGTGCCGGCCACGCCGGGAACGGGCTCAGAGGTAACCCCTTATTGCGCCATTTATTTCCCGCAATTGGGCGCCCAACTTATCTTAAATTCTGATGCCCTCTATGCCGATACGGCCTTTTTGTGCCCGGAATTTTTAGTCGACATTCCCTTTAAGGTCTTTGCCGCCAGCTCCTTTGATGCCTTCACCCATGCCTGTGAATCTTATCTTTCGGCCCTAGCCACCCCTTTTTCGCAATTAATGGCGCTGCAGGCGGTAAAGCTCCTTATCAGTGCCTGGCAAAACATCGTGCAACAGGGGGTAGGAGTCTTGGAAGATGAAGTGGCCAATGTGCAATTGGCCGGTACCTTGGCTGGCATCAGCTATGCCAATGCCGGCTGTGCGGCGGTGCATGCGCTGGCCTATCCCTTAAGCACGCGGCTTAAAATTCCTCATGGTGAGGCCAATTACTTGGTCTTCAATGCCGTGATGGAGCTCTATCAGCAAAAAGCCCCGCAGGGTGCTTTGGCAGGTCTTACCTCCCTCATGGCAGTCTTACTTGATTGTGCGCCCCAGCAAGTCTTTAAGGTATTTGATAACTTATGCCAATCGCTCTTGCCGCGGCGCAGTTTAAGGCAATGTGGGATGGAGGAAAGTCAGATTATCGCCTTTACTGACATGGTGCTCACGCGCCAAAACATGCTCATTGCCAACGGTTATGTGCAATTAAGTGCCGGAGAAATCGCGGCCATTTACCGTAAGTTACTCCAGTAAGCTTGCTTTAAACGCCGGCCAAAACCCTAGCCGGCGTTGGCCACCCTTTTTAACCGGCCTGACAGCTTAATTTTTCTTAAAAATAATTTCTTTTATTTCAATTAGTTATAAACAATTGTAAAGAAAATTGCAAAAAATCTTAAAATTTTGTTGACAGCTTTTAAATTGTCTATATAATGTGCACCGTTCCTTGCGACGCACTAAAGCACAGCAATGGACTAGATGCCAAAGGTGCTTAGGGCTAGGGGTATAGCCAAGTGGTAAGGCA
>JAHLFG010000013.1 GCA_018883895.1 Candidatus Anaerobiospirillum merdipullorum | reverse complement strand
GGTGGACCTGACTTGCCGGTACCTATGTAAAGCTATTCTAAACCTGCCTTCCGAAGCTTAAAACGAATAAGCTTATAAAGCCCCTTTGTAGCAAAAGTGTCCCTTGTTAATGCTAGGAGCAAACTTGCACCTGCAATGTCTACCACTGACGGCGCCTTCACGGAATATTTTACCTGCGCTATTTGGAAGCAATTTTTATACCAGGTTTTGAGGCGTAAACCTGGTTAAAAATGTGATAACACTCAGCATATCTGCGTTTTTATCGCACGGCGTACTACCAAAAATAGGCAAAAACTTATATAATCGCATCAAAATTTGGTTTCCGACATTGGGTCGGGCAACTTCTTAACTAAGGGCAGATTTGTGCTCGCACAGTCTGACAGGAAGCAAATGAGCAATAGCAACATTGAAGAGCGCGTAAAGAAGATTATTGTTGACATGTTAGGCGTGAAGCCTGAGGATGTCGTTCCGGAAGCATCGTTTGTTGATGATCTGGGTGCTGACTCTCTGGATACCGTCGAGCTGGTCATGGCTCTGGAAGAAGAGTTTGAGACCGAGATCCCTGATGAGGATGCTGAGAAGATCAACACTGTTCAGGCAGCAATCGACTACATCAAGAATCATCAAGAATAATTCTTTCAAGCGGCGGCTAAGTCCGCCGTTTTGATTTTCATCAATCTTTTAGCTGCAGGGATAGGGAGATTAATTTCTCCTTTCTTTTTATAAGATCTGCAAAAACATAAGTTTGGAGGCATCTGTGGTGCAAAAGCGCAGGGTAGTTGTAACCGGTCTTGGCATGTTAAGTCCTGTAGGCGGCACGGCCGAAGAGTCGTGGCAAAATCTGCTTGCTGGAAAGAGCGGTATTACAACCATTGAGCATTTCGACACTAGCGCCTTTTCGGTAAAAATCGCTGGACTCGTTAAGAATTTCAATCCCGAAGCCTGGGGCATTACCCGTAAAGATGAACGTAAGATGGATCTGTTCATTCAGTATGGCATTGCCGCTGGTTTAATGGCTCTGCAAGATTCCGGGCTTGAGATAAATGAGAGCAATTGCACCCGCGTCGGCGAAATGATCGGCTCGGGTATCGGCGGCCTCGGTCTTATTGAGCAGAATATTGAAGCTTTAATTAAGAAAGGTCCCCGCGGTATTAGCCCGTTCTTCGTGCCGTCGACCATTATTAATATGGTTTCCGGCCATATCTCGATTTTAAAGGGTCTGCGCGGCCCGAATTTGGCCACGGTTACTGCTTGTGCCACCGGCACGCACGCCATTGGTATTTCGGCACGTTTAATTGCCGCCGGTGATGCGGATGTGATGTTATGCGGTGGCTCGGAAAAGGCTTCCACCCCGATGGGTATCGGCGGCTTCTCGGCCTTAAAGGCTTTGTCCACCCGCAATGATGAGCCGGAAAAGGCCTCGCGTCCGTGGGATCAGGATCGTAACGGCTTCGTCTTAGGCGATGGTGCTGGTATCTTAGTCTTAGAAGAGTATGAGCACGCCAAGGCTCGTGGCGCTAAGATTTACGCGGAATTAGTGGGCTTTGGTATGAGCGGTGATGCTTACCATATGACCGCCACCGCTGAAGATGGTGCCGGAGCTAAGCTGTCGATGGAAAACGCCTTACGTGATGCCGGTATTGCCCCGCAACAGGTAAATTACATCAATGCCCACGGTACTTCGACGCATATTGGCGATCTCTCCGAGTTACGTGCCGTTAAGGCCATCTTTGGTGATGCGCCGCAGCATACCTGCATGAGCTCGACTAAGTCGATGACAGGTCACCTCTTAGGCGCCGCTGGTGCTATTGAGGCCGTGATCTCGGTGCTTGCTATCCGCGATCAGATTTGCCCGCCGACCATCAACTTAGAGCATCCGGATCCGGAAGTTGGTGACTTTAACTTAGTGCCTAATGTAGCGCAGAAGCACGATATTGAATATGCGCTGTCCAATAGCTTTGGCTTTGGTGGTACTAACGGCTCCTTGCTCTTCAAGCGCGTGAGCGATTAATTTGCTTTTAAGCTCTCTGCCTACGGCAGGGAGTAGTTGCATGCCCATTCCCTGAGTTCTGCTCGGGGATTTGTTTATCTATAAACCCCTGGTCCATAACGATCCTCTCCCTCCGGTCTACGCTTAAAATGCCATTACTGCACCCAACAGGGGCCCAAGCATGAAGTTTGAGTTAACTTTTGGTGTGTAAACGGTTAACTAAGAGCGTCACTTAGGTTTTACCGATCTGGTATTGGCGCTTATGTCAAGTCAATTTAAAATCTATTTAAATTTCAATTAAATAATCAATATGCCAAACAAAAAAAGTAATAAATGTATGTAAACTAATATTAGGTTGACGGTAAAAAATAATATTAGTTGATTGCGATCACATTTTGCTACTTTGTCAGTAAAATAAGGGGCGAAATTTAAAGTAATTGCGCCGGAAGCTTATTTCACGGGCCTTAACTAAGGTTATTTTACCCTTGTCAGCCGCTATTATTTTTGCTAGTCAGCTAAGGGGCTGAAATTTAATTTAAAGCAAAATTATACTTTCGTGGTTTACCTTGAAAAACGGCATAAAGTTGACCAAAAATGCAGCAAAATACTTATCAATTACTAGAGTGTGAGCTTGCACACATTATCGAATATTGAATGTTACATGCACCAAAATAGAACGGATCTCATGCTACAGTCCGCCCCGTGATTACTAATAGTGAAAGCTGTTTAAAGTAAGGTTATTCATTACTTAAAAACAGCTTTTAATAATATTTTCTTTTTACGGGATCAGTTCAGATGAAAAAGTCTTTATTAGCTTTAGCTGTTGCCGCAGTAGCCGTGGCTTCAACTGCTCAGGCCGCCACCGTCTATGATAAGGACGGTACCTCTTTATCCGTTTATGGCCGTGTACAGTCGGTGATTTACAATGGCGATAAGTCCTCTTCTGCCGCCTACAACGACAACTCCATGGACACCTCTGCCCGTCTGGGCTTAGATATGCGCACCCAGCTTGCTCCGTGGGTGGCCGGCTTTGGTAAGGTAGAGTGGGAAGCTGCCAACGGTGACAAGGGTGAAGGCAATGGCAAGGATGCCGATGACTTCAATGGCCGTTACTTATGGGTCGGCTTTGACTTTGGGCAGTTTGGCTCAGTGAAGTTTGGTAAGTTTGAAGATGCCATCAAGTATGCCATCTCTCCTACCGATATTTTCGAGGACTTTGGTTGCGTGGGCCAGTTAGGTAACGACGATCGTCGCTCCGGCCAGATGATGTACGAGTGGTCTGGCTATGGTGTCGATGTTAAGTTAAGCGCCTCCACCGCCTCTGACAATCAGCAGGTTGATGGTGCCTACTTTGCCAAGGATAAAGAGATCCTGGATATCAACACTGGCTTTGCCGCTTCCGTAGGCTACACCTCTCCGGATGTCCTGTTTGGACCTATCGGTATTCGCGCCGGCTATAGCTATGCTCAGTTCCAGCAGGATGATGAATTAAAAGCAGATGGTACCAACATTGGCAGAAGCGGTACCTATGATGACTACAATCAGTATGCCGTGGCCTTAAGCTGGGGTAATACCGGATCTGGCTTCTACACCGCCGCTCTCTATCAGAAGCGTGAGTTTAACTTATACAAAGATGGCACATTCTTTGTAGTTGATGATAAGCCAGCTACTGGTATCGACGATTATTCCGTGCAGGGCGTGGAGTTTGTGCTCCGTTACTCCTTTGCCAACGGCATGGCGGTCTTTGGTGGCTATCAGTGGCAGAACATCGATATGGATGGCGTAGACAATCCGGATGTTGACGCTTCGGCAATCAACTTAGAGTTTGACTATCAGATCACCCCGAACTTCAAGGTCTGGACCGAAGCGCGTTGGGATGTGGATACCGATGAGGGCTACGACTCCATCACCCGCGGTGTGACCCAGTACGAGGAAGACTGCTACTCCATCGGTGCGCGTTACACCTTCTAATAAGCGCTTAAGTTAAACCATACTTAAGTGATAAAACCCCGGCTTTGGCCGGGGTTTTGCATAAAAGCTACCACCGAATGCTTGGCGCAGGTGGCAATTTATGAGGTGCAACGACCACCCGAGCTCCTGGCGGCAGATAGCAAGGGTATAGGTCAAGCTTTAGCGCAAAAAAGAAGCGGCAGAACATTCTGCCGCTTAACCTACTTTATGTTATAGAGAGGGGATTAGAATAAGGGCGCGAGCACTTGCATGGCCAGATCATGCGCTTGATGCCAATCGTCCGGGAAATCTGCCTCGATAGTTAAGGTGTCGTCATAGCCGCTTGCCTTAAGGGCGGCGATAAAGTCACCATAATCATAATCATCACTAGGCCGCGGATAGCCACGAGCGGGGAAGGAGCGCGGATAATCGACATGCACATGATGAATCAGCGCGCGATAGGCGCTCAAATCTGCAAGATCTTCCTCTGACCACAGCATGTGCCTAAGATCAGCCATTAAGAAAGCGTTAGGGCGCTTGACCTTCTCTAGCACTGCCGCCGCCTGTGGCAGGGTGTTGAGATAGTTGGAGTACTTAGGTCCCAAGGGCTCTAAGATAAACTCTAGGCCATTATCTGCGGCAATATCGCAAATAAGCTGCAAAAAGTGCACGAAGGTGCCTTCGTTTTGCAGATCGTCAGGTTGCCCTAGGGAGCGGGCCTTGCCGTTGCCCATGATTATCTTGCCTATACCTAAACTTGCAGCCCGCGCGCAGGCGTGCTTTAAGTAGGGGGCAAAATCCATGGGCTCGAAACCTGCGCGCATAAAGATAGGATCAGTGACCGGTAAAAGTCTAGCTCCGGTCAAGACCGGCAGGCCGGTGGCGGTGACCTCGTCCTTAAACTTTACAAAGGCGCTCTCCTCCAAGCTCTCCAGCTCAGGCAGGTCGAGCTCGGCGTAATCGTAACCGGCTTGGGCAATTGCGTGATAATGTTGCATCAAGCCAAATCCGCCTAATTTCATTTAAGCCTCCTTACCATTTAGTCTTATTTTGCGCGTCGGCAAGCGCGTTCATCTGGTCAAGGATGATGCTAGTGGCAAGCATTTCCTTAAGGGAGGCGCGCGGCCGGATCCCACTGACGAAATCGTTTAAGGTTACGCGGGCAAAGATCTCGTAGTAAGGATCACTATCGGTGTTGAGGCTGATGTTACGGGTGGGCTCATCATAGTGACGTAACTCGAGATTGTTCTCTGCCAGAATGTTGTAGCCTTGGGTGGTGACAATGGTCCAGCGATTTTCACGTTTGAGGTTTTCGCTCATCGGATAGGCATAGCCGGTCTCCAACACCAGCGAGGTGCCGTTTGACAGACGCAACAGTGAGGTGGCGTAGGTCTCGATATCGTAGGGGCTGGCATATTGATAGATAGAGCCCAAGACCTCGGCGGTGGTACAGTCAGTCAGGTTGAGCGCCATGTCAATAAAGTGCACGCCCAGGTTGGTCATGCAGCCGCCACCGGCGAGTTTGCGCTCCAGCATCCAGCGCGAGGTGGCCAGATAGCGTGAAGGAGGGCCGGCGACAAACTTATAGGACATGTGCACGATAGGATCTTTCAGGTATTTTTCCTTCAGATCGGTGACGGTGTCGCTATAGCGCCAGACAAAGGGGATCGCACAAAAGGCCTTTTTCTGCTCGGCACGATCATAGATCTCAGCTACTTCGTGCGCATTAAGCCCGGCAGGCTTTTCGATGGTAAAGCCCACTCCCGCAGCGATTAAATCAAGTGCCAGCTCCCGCATGCGATAGTGCGGGGCAAAGGCGAACACGAAGTCCGGTTGGCACTCTTTTAACAGCTGGCGATAATCGGTATAGACCTTAGCGCCAAAGGGAGCGGCCATGGACGCGGCCAAAGCCGCGTCGTCATCGCTTATCCCCACCACTGTGCCCTGTGGCAGGCCGGGCAAATAGAGCGGCACGTGCCAATGGCTGACGCCAATCAGGGCAATTTTTAAATCAGTGACGTTCACAGGATACTCCTTTAAAGTTTAATCGCACGCAAATAGTCAATGGACTGCTTCATGCCGATAGAGGCATCGGGAATGTCATCGGGATGCCAGCGACGCTCGTACTCCAAAGACAGCCAGCCGTCATAGCCCAGCTCTTTTACCTTGCGTAAAATCTCCGGCCACGGCACCACGCCTTGCCCGACGATACGGGTATAGACGTTGCGCTCAGACTCCTCCGGGCGTGCCACATTAGAGGACTTAAAGTGCGCACCTTCTTTAAAGACCAAGTCTTTGACGTGCATATAGGCCACATAGCTTTGCTGCAAGGCAATAGCTGTTTGCCAATCTTCGTTTTCAGTGAAAGTAAGATTGGCCTGATCGTAAAGAATGCGTACCGCCTCGTGGTTGATCTCTGCAATCAAGGAAGCGCTATCCTTAGCTGATACGGCCATGGTGTTAAAGTGATTTTCGATAACTAAGGTTACGCCGTGGGCCATAGCCACGTTGCCAAGTTCACGCATCGAGTCAATTAACTTGTTACGGCGCTCTACTAGTTTGTAGGTGTCACCTGCTTGTAAGTTGCCGCCATAGATGCGGATGTACTTGGCACCTAAGACATCGCAATAGCCGATAACGCGCTTGATGGCCGCAATCTCGGCTTGACGCTGCTCCTCGTCAAGGGAGTTAAAGTACGAGTTATAGGGCGTAAGGCAAATAATCTGAATGCCGTTTTTATCGGCACAGGCTTTGACTTGCTCCAAAAGCTCAGGAGAGCAGTCACAAGGCAGGCCTGATTTGTAACCGTCTTGCACCACGATCTCGATACCATCAGCGCCGATGTTGTGCATCAATTCAATGGCCTCAAATACGGTGTACTCCGGGGTACCCATGGTGTGGCCAGCAATCTTAAACATTCTGTATTCCTCCTGTTTTAGTCCATGGCCGGCAAGCCTGCACTGCGCAAAATGCGATCGAGCAAGGCATGGGTCTTGTAGGCATCTGCGGCATCAGTAAGCGGCTTTTTGTTATCGCGGATGCAATCGATGAAGTGGCGGATGGCATTGGAAAAGCCCATCTTGTCCTCGGTGCGTGCCCAACCCATGGCAAGCGGCGTCATGTCGGTCTTGTGGCTTTGCTCGCTGTCGGTTACGGTGACGTAATCGGGCATCTTGATAAAGGCCGAGCGATTGGCACCGTGCAATTCGATGGTCTCTTCCCATTGTCCGGAGCAACGAGCGGCAATCAACATGCCGGCAGCCCCGTTTTCAAAGTGCAATTGCGCGGTGGTAAAGGTCTCATAGTACGGATCGTCATACTTGGAGATAGCCTTCACCTCCTTGACCTCGCCGCCGTAGTAGCGCATCAGATCGACCATGTGAATGGCATTTTCCAAAGTGGCACGATACTCTGTAGCCGGGCGATTCTTTTGCGCGATGATAACTTCCGGGTGACCTGCCTCAAACGCGGCCTTGGCCTTTTGGCATACCGGAGCATAACGACGGTTAAAGCCGATCATAAGTTTGTGCCCGGACTTTTCGGCAAGATCAGCAATATGTGCCGCGTCCGCTAAGGTGGTGGCCATCGGCTTTTCGCTGTAGACATCCACCCCGTGCTCTAACAAAAAGGAGATCTGCTCGGCATGGCAGGCCTTAGGCGTGAGCACAAAGGCGCCATCGAGGCCGAGGTCGACTAAAGCGCCAAGGCTGGCCACCGCCTTTTCAGCGCCACACAGACGCTGGGCGCGCTGGGCGCTTTCGATATGATTGGCCATGATGCCGACGATTTCGACATCATCAAAGCGCGGTAATACCGGCAGGAAATTGGTTTGCGCCACATAGCCCACCCCGATAACACCGACACGTATCTTTTTCTGCTGCTGGCTCATCTTAGGCCTCCTCTTTGTCATACTGCGCCATGACTGCGGCGATGGTATCCACTTCCGCCTGGCTTAAGGCGCGCAACGGACGACGGCAGGTATCAGTCTTGATAATGCCGCGCAGCTTTAACATGGTCTTTAAAGCAGGGATCCCGGGGATGCCGGCTAAGGCTCTATCTAAGGTGACGATATCCTTTTGCGCTTGCGCGGCAGTGGCCAGATCGCCTGCCTTAAAGCAATCGTAGACGCGTAAGAAGCGCTTGTAGAAGACGGCACCAGGACCGGTTACGGTGCCCACGCCCCCGGTTACCAGACACTGCAGGAACAGACTGTCACAGCCAATCAAGACATCCGGTACGCGGCTTGCGCAGGTTAGATAATCCTCGATGCGCATTAAATTCGGGCAGCTATACTTGATACCGGCAACGTTAGGATAAGTGTCAAGCAATTTGCCCAGTAACTTGGGGCTGACATCATTGGTGGTGCAACCCGGGATATTGTAGACGTAAATCGGGAAGTCCTTGGGGGCGGCCTCAATGGCGCTGACGTAGTACTGATAAAGGGCCTCTTCATCCATCGGGAAAAAGGCCGGCGACATGATGCCCACGCCATCGGCACCAATCTCTACGGCATTGCGTACATGCGCTACGGTTTCTTGCGTGGTCATGCTACCGCATTGGATGAACAGGGGCAGGCGATGGTTATTGACCTTGGCCATGGTGGCAGCTACAGTGTCGCGCTCTTCTGCGCTGAGCATCAGGCTTTCGCCATTGGTGCCATTGGGGTAAAGGCAGTGCACGCCACTTGAGACTAAGAACTCGGTATATTGCTCTAAAGACGGCAGATCTAATTTGCCCTCGGCATCAAGCGGGGTGATAGTCGGGATAACTACGCCATACATTCTTTTAGCGTACATAATGAATTTCTCCAAAATTTTTGTATATAAAACGGTGTTTAAATTTGTTGGGCTGATGGTCCCACAGCGCCGCCGTAGAGACGGCGCTTTACTTAAAAGTAAGAGCTTGGTTTAGTACTTAGCGCGCACCTTTTGGATAGCCTCATAGAGAGTCTTTTGCTCGTCAGTGGCGTTGGCGATGAATTTATCTACCACCGGCTTGACCTTATCCATGAAGGGTTGCTTGTCCACTTCGTTAATTTTCATGCCGGCTTGCTCTAACTTAGCGCGGGAGCTGTCAACGGCATTGGGCCAAATCTCACTATTCCACTTTTGGGTAAAGGCTTTGCCGGCTTCAACGATAGCTTGCTGATTTTCCGGGGAGAGGTTGTCAAACCAAGTCTTGGAGACAAAGACCACATCCGGGATGGTGAAGTGCTCGGTAAGGGACATATAAGGGCAAATTTCTTGCCAGGCGCTAGCTAAGACGTTCGGGATCTGATAGTCAGCGCCGTCAATGGTGCCCTGTTGCATGCCGGTGTAAACCTCACTAAAAGGTAGCGGGGTGGCAATAGCGCCCATGGCAGTGACCGCTTCGGCTAAAACGGCATCTTCCATGCAACGGAACTTAAGTCCTGACAGATCGGCCGGGGTATTAATGGCGCGTTTGGTGTTAACGAAGCTACGGCTGCCCAAATCGGTCCACGCGATGATCTTAAAGCCATGGTTCTCGGCATCTTTCTCTAGGAGCGGTAAGACCTCAGGATCCATGATGGTCTTCATTGCTTGCTCGCCATCCTCCCACAGATAAGGCAGGGAGAAGACTGACCACATCGAGTTAAAGGCCGACAGATCGGTGACGGCACACTCGGTCATCTCAATGGTGGCGTTTTGCAGACCCTCGAAGGTGGCGACCTTATCGCCAAGCTGCCCTGAGGGGTAGAATTGCATGGTCAGGCGACCTTGCGACTTTTCTTCGATTAATTTGCCCAGAGCATTGGCACCGTCGGCTTGGGTACCGCTGGAGGCGAACACTACCGAGTACTTGACCACGGTGGTGGTGGGACCCTCATTGCTCTTTTCCGCGTTGCCGCCGTCAGAGCAGGCGGTGAGGCAAGATAAAGCTAAGCTAGCGCACAAAGCGGTGACTAATTTCTTCATAAACGTATCTCCACAGTTGAGGCGACCTTAGGTTTAGGTTTAAGGTCGCTTAAAGCTTAAAATTTAGTTAAAACGCACCACAGCCTTAATGGCCTCACCTGACTTAGTATCGGCAAAGGCACGCAGGGCGTCTTGGTAGTCGTAAATTGAGATAAGCTTGGTAAGCTCATCTTTTAATTGCAAAACAGTTTGGATAGTGGCCGATTTACCTGACGAGGTGCGATGCGGGAACGGCCCCTTGGCGCCTATCACGGTAAGCTCCTTGCGCATGATGGGCAGTAGCTCCAGATCTCCGGCCTTGCCGTGATAGACGCTGCCTACCACAATGCGCCCACCCGGACGGGCGGCCTTAAAGGCATTGCCCAGCACCGCGCTAACTCCGGTGGCCTCGATGATCCGATCACTTCCCTTGGGGCCTACCAGGGCGTAGAGCTGGTCAAGCCAATTTTCGTCAGTGCTATCTAGCACCGCATCAAAAATGCCTAAGGAGCCTACCTTTTGCAGGCGCGGCTTGTTGACATCTACGCCAATTACTGTGCCGGCGCCCCAGCTTTTGAGAATGAGCGCGCTTAAAATGCCCATGGCACCGAGGCCAAAGACCGTTACGCTATCGCACGGCTGTAAATTGGCGTGCTTGGCAATTTGCAAGGCACAGCTTACAGGCTCGGCTAAGGCCGCGACCTCAAAGGGCAGGTTTTCCGGGATTGGGCTTAAGAAGCTGTAATCTTGCGTGTTAAGCACCAAGGTTTCAGCGCTAAAGCCGCCAGGAAGCAACGCTTCATTCATGCTGCGGCAATAGTTTTCCATGCCGTTTTGGCAGTTCCAGCAGCGTCCGCAGGTGCGGCTTAACTCGCTTGCAACATGCATGCCCACCTTAAGGCCGTTATCTCCCGCCCCGGCATCGACGATGACGCCGGAGAACTCGTGGCCAAAGTAGCGCTCGTCTTTTAAGGAGCGAAAACCACGATAGAGCGCGATATCGCTACCGCAGATGGAGCAGGCTTTGACCGCTACCTTGACGGTGCCCGGCTCAAGCTTGGCAATGGGCTCGACCTCTTGGAGCTCTAATTTGCCGTAATCAACTAAAGCTATCTTGCGCATCTTCATTACCTCGCAACTTCACTAGATGGCGTATCCCAAAACCTCGGGTATATAGGTCACGAGATCGGGCACATAGGTGATAGCTAGGAGTACTATCATTTCGGCCAGGAGGTAGGGCATAGTGCCACGTACGGCGTCTTCAATTGAGATCTTGGCAATCTTGCCGGTGATAAAGAGGCAATAACCCAGCGGCGGCGTAATGCAACCGATAGTAAGGTTCAGGCACATCACCACGCCAAAGTGCACCAAGCTGATATCCATGGCTGCAGCCACCGGAGCTAAGATCGGCGCCATAATAATCACGGCTGCACCGCCATCCATAAACATGCCCATCACTAAGAGCAGTAAGTTGACCAGCAGCAGGAATACCCACTTGTTTTCGGTAATCGAGAGAATGAGATCATTGACCATGACCGGCATTTGCAAGGCGGTCAGACCATAGCTAAACACACGGGCGCAGGCGATGATTAACAGTAACGGAGCTGCGGCGTTGACGGCATTGAGCAGAATCGGCCAAATATCCTTGAGTTTCAGGGTGCGAATGACAAATAGGCTGACAATTAAGCTGTAGACCACGGAGATGGCACCGGCTTCAGTGGCAGTGCAAATACCACCCATGATGCCGCCTACCACGATAATCGGCATGCCCAGCGGAATGATGGCGTCAAAGAGGGTCTTTTTGATCTCGCTGCTCGTCAGCTTTTCAGTACGGCGCGGGAAGTGCACCAAGCGATCGCGGACGATAACTACACCCATCAAAATGATACCGACCAAGAGACCGGGGATGATACCGCCCATGAACATTGAGCCTACCGAGGCACCAACTGCGGTGGCGTAGACCACCATGATGATGGACGGCGGGATAATCGGGCCGCAGACAGCGGCAGCCGAAATAACACCAGCGGCATCTTTTAAGGAATAACCTTCCTTTTTCATCGAGGGGATTAAGATGCCACCGATGCAAGAGGCACTAGCCTGGGCAGAGCCGGTAATACCGCCAAAGAACATGCTCGAGACGATGCCTGCGTGAGCAAGGCTTCCCGGGAGTCTGCCGATAAGCAATAGCGCAAAGCGCACCAGTTTTTCGGTAATACCGCCGCGATTCATGATTTCGCCTGCCAGCATAAAGAACGGGATGGCTAGGAGCGGTAAGTTGCCCATACCGTTATAAATGGCCTGTGATACTGCCACCGTGGCAATCGGGGTGCCGGTGCTCTCAGCTAATACGCCCAAGCTGCATACGCCGGTGAGCAGTAAGGTGACGTAAATAGGCACGCCACCGATAATCAGCACGAAGGTCAGAATAATGAGCAAAGTGATTGCGATTCCCATGATCTTCCTCCTTTAGTGTTCCTGCACCGGATCGGTGGTTACCTTGGCCTTGGCGGTACGAATGTATTCGTAAAGGCATAGACCAAAACCGATGGGCATTGATAAGTAGTAATACATGCGCGGTACTTTAAGTACAGTGCTCAGGATGGTGCCGCGGCTGGCGTATTGCAGACTAATTAAGAATAAAAACAGCATGAAGCCAATGGTGAGTGCCAGAATGACCGAGCGAATGGCCACGCGGGCAGCGTAGGACTTGGTTAAATTGGTGATGGTGGTGAACTCAATATGGCCTCCGGTACGTACGGCGCGGGCGCTACCGAACATGGCCATGGCCACCAGCAGGGCTTGATTGACCTCATCGGCCCATAAAAAGCCGGAGCTGAAAATATAACGATCCACGGTATTGGCTGCGGCGATCGCAACGATGGCCGCCAGGCTGATGCCGGACACTAAGTCCTCGATGTTGTGGATCACCTTATCGATGACGTTAAACACTTGGCTCATAGTGTGTCTCCTTGTGCAAGATTAAATCTTGTGCGGGGGGTTAAAAGTAGTTTTGACAGCATAAACACTCCTTAAAAGTACTTAAATTCCATACAAAACCGTGCCACGAAAGCCCAGTTGCCGAGAAATCAACATCGCTGTTTCCTTGACCTTTTCTGCGATAAATTTCTTTTTTTGATCGTTAAGCGAGGTCGCTAGACTGGAAACTGAAATCGAAGCGATAGGCTCGTTGCGATGGTTGCGTAAGACCGAGCCAATGCAATACATGTACGGACCATCCTCGCGATTGTCGATGGCATAGCCGCGCTCGCGACTTACTTTGGCGTCTTTGAGTACGGCTATGGAGGTGGTGTTGGTGACCGGGGTATTGGCCGGATAAGGCTCCGGGCCTAAAATTTTTAAAATTTGATCGTCGCTGAGGGCGTAGAGCAAAGCCTTACCTAGCGAGGTGGAATGCAAGTCGCGCCGCGAGCCGACCTTAGCGTCAGCCTTGAGCATGGCAAAATCCTCGGCGCGATCGATATAGACGATGGATCCGCGATTCTCAACGCCAAGAAATACCGTGCCGCCGGTGACGCGATTGAGCTCTTGCAAATAAGGGCGTGCCACGTCGATAACGCCAATATCGGCGATGGCGGCCGAGCCAATTTCAAAGGCTAAAAGCGATAGTCCATAGGTTTTGCGTCCGGAATGTTTGAGCTCGAGAATGCCTTTTTGCACCATGGTATTGACTAGCTCAAAGGTCGAGGACTTAGGCAGGCCCATCATATCGCTGATGTCTTGCAAGGTAAGGTAACGACGGGTGTCGGCAAAGAGTAGGAGCAGATCGATAGTACGCGCTACCGATTTGACCTGCTTCTTGTTGTAGTTCGCCTCTGCGTTTTCATCGTGAGGATGGGGATTAAAATCGTTCATAATTATGAACCACCTTAGGCTGTGCTTCTTATTTCTGCAGCTAAGGTAACATGCAATAAATAGGTGTGAATCAGCGCTGTGTAGCGAATGTTAAGAAATTCGACATCGCTTACAGAGTTTGTTCAGGCCAACGAACAGTTCGTATATACGAACTTAAAATTCATATTTATGAACAAGAAAATCGCACTTTTATCTTTTGAGTTTGTAAATGTGAAGGGTGAATTAAGTAAAGTAGGGGCTAGAGGTTAGCTTTGCGGCTAGCGTTATTAGGCATCTAAGTTAACCTGAGTTTTACCAACTAGTAAACAGCCCTCCACGGAGGGCCTCTGTCCTAATTATAACCTACTATTATTTAATATAAATATACCTAACGCGGCTTATTCATTTCATGTTAAACTAGTAGAAAATTT
>JAHLFG010000012.1 GCA_018883895.1 Candidatus Anaerobiospirillum merdipullorum | reverse complement strand
CCTCAAACTCCACCAGATTGATGAGAGTATAACTCAATTTATCGATTCTTATCAAATTTATGAAAAAATTAAAGTTCAAAATTAACTGGCTAATTTTAGATATTAACTATCTAATCTCTAATTTGTACATGATAAAATAACTTTATATTATATGATGGTTATAAGGCTTAAATAGCTAAGTGGGTACTGATTTGGATGTGACAAAAGATCAGCACGGTGATTTTATTTGGACGTGGAAATCAAATGTGCGCGGCAAGCGTTTTAGTCTGTGGATTCCTTACTTAAAATCTATTTCTAAATTAAAAGGGCGTAATAAGTGGCAGATCGAATATAATGGCGGTGAGCTTTCTGTTGATTTAATAAATGTTGATTTTATTATGCTCTATGGTGCCGTAGGAAGTTTGCCTGTGGAGTTTTTAGATAATGTTTGTGCGAATCACATCGAAATTATGATTCATCGCCGCAATATGGCACATCCCACGGTAATTTATTCTTCTCCATTGACTGATGATCAAGATGTCCTTACTCAACAGATTTTATATCGTCAAAATGAAATTAAACGTTCTTATATAGCTCGTATTTTAATTAGGGAGCGATTAACTCAATTTATTTATGCGGTAACTTTTGCCGATGTTGGCAAAGACCGATTAAAAAAAGCTCGTAATATTCTAGCAATTAGAAGTATAGAAGCGGAAATAACCGCAAAATATTGGAAAGAATGGTTTGCATCTTTAAACCATCCCGAAATGATGCGCCGGGGCGATAATTATATTGCAAAGGCATTAGATGCTTGTTCTTATTTTATGTATGGAGTACTCCTGCGTTGGATTTTATTTCATAAATTATCACCTTGCCATGCTTTTCTTCATCAACCTTCAGCGTATCCATCGTTACCCTATGATTTGATGGAGCCTTATAGGTATATCATCGAAAACGCTGTGAGCTTAGCTGTAAAGCAAGAAGATGATCCCTCTCGACTAAATGCTTTAGCTCTAGATATTTTAAAGGACCTCTTGGAGGAAGTAGTTTATGTGCCGGCAACTAGACAATATGTGCGGCGAAAGAACTTACTTCACGGTATTGTCCTAGCCTTGCGATCTTATTTGCTAGGGGAAACTCCTAAGTTTATTCCTCCAGTCGAGGGAGAAAAGAAAGGAGGCCGACCTCCGCAGGTTAAATATAAATTACCTGGCGAAATTCCTGAGACAAAAACGAATCTTTCGCGGTGGAATTAAAGTCAATTGGGTGGGGCTTTTGGTGTCCCGTCGCCCCGGAGGATTCTGCTACTTAAGGAAAAGATCAAAAAAGAGCCATTGATGTAGCAGAAGAGTTTTAAATGATCTTAGCTTATTGTATTATGATAGTAAAGAGTTTAAATATGCTGCTTATAAGAAGGTAATTATGCAAATTATTAATTTAAAAAAGTTTAATAGCCAACATCAAGAAATAAAAGTAAACTTTTCTGCAAGTGATTACACATTATCTAGCGGCACTAGTTTAAAAAAATTTAGACGCAAACTCTTTGTTGAAAGCGCCTATTTGCAAGAAAAAAAACAAAGCGAGCAAACTAAGACTTATAAATTCCCTCTTGAAATTCCAGAAGAATTTATTTCCAAAAATGAAGATTTATATCATCATTTTCTTCATGATTACAATCAAATTGCAGGAAATTGTGCAGGCTCTATGTTTGAGCTGTGGGCAAGGCTTTTACTCTCTCAGTTTAGAATACATGAAAATGCAGCAACGGCAGAGTCGAGTTACTTTGATAAGACGATTGATGAGCGATATGCCCAAAAGTTGGCCCAGTTTTTTGGCAGAGAAAATGCAGCTCTTCATCCATCTAAAATTATCAAGGTTTTTTCAGCCACACCTCGAGCCATAGCAGTAAATGAAGAAAATATCGCAAATCAAATTCAAAAAAAGCTTGCCCTCAAAAATGATGATAAACATCCTAAAGAACAAGATTTTATAAAATCGCTTACAGAAACACTTAGTAAGCAAGTGAAACAAGGTAAATGGAGTGATATTTTTTGTAAAAAAGAAGATAAAGGAGGACTACTGCAGTCTTTGGATGCCATTGATGCGTATTTTGTTGAGCAAGGGTTAAATCTTGGTATAAAACTTGCTACTTTGGCTACATCTAATGATCAAAATAAATCTGACTCTGTTATCTCTTTTGATCCAACCTTACCAAAATTGGAATATAACGCCGATTGTGCCTTGTACACTTTGGTTTCGTTAGCTTTATCTGAAAGTCCTGATAATGATTTATTGGCAAAACAATTTCAAAGTATAGATGAAAAACATATTGATAAATTAAAGAAAAATTTATCGAGTTTTATAAACACAAGACTCATCACGAGCCAACAGGTGAATGGTTTCAGTTGGCTGTTTGGCAAAGGATTAACATCCATAAAGCATTTTAAAGAAGGGACATTATCTGCAGAACAACTTCAGCAGGTTTTTAAAATACCTCCTGCTGGATTGCAAGCTCTATTAAAAGTCATAGACGCAATGGGACAGTTCCCTAAGTTTGAAGCCATCTTGTTTCATCCACAGGATTTTCGCAAACAATTAGGAGCATTTATCAGCGGGTGGGGAGCAATCTTTCTTGAAAGATTGTTTGAGATCCTCGTTGCGCTGAGAGCGCGATCTGCGCAATTGGAACTGCCAGCAATTTTTTTAGAGCATGTGGACGAAACTGAAGAAATTTTGGCATTAAATTCGCTTTCTATTAAAGAAATTAATGATGCGATTGAAGTGTATGAAGACAGTAAGCGACAAGCGGAATCTGCCCTTAAAATTTTACTTGGGATTGAGCCAGGAAAGTTTGCCTCAGACAAAGAAGTTGCTATTGTAGAGCATTTTCGGGAGTGTTCATCCCTCGTGGAAGGGCTTTATCATACCCTACGTAATACGCTGAAAAATATCAAAAACAGTGATATCACTCAATTTAAAAATAATAAGCTTATTCAGGTATATCCAAAATCTTCTGATGAGGCTGACGTGATCTGGCAGGAGTGGAAGAATGTTTTTGATAAAAAAATTAAGAAAATAAATTCTTATAAACTAACAAAGTCTGATTTGTTCGTTGATGTATCTGCTCAAATGAGTAGACGTCAAGTCTTGCAAGAGGCTTTAACTTCATGTTTGTTGCAACTTAATGCGCATTATGACTTAACTAAGCTTGGCAGTTTAGTTGAAGATGACGATGGGACTAAGTTACGTAAAATTTTGTGGAGCCTTGTTAAGGTTGTACAGCGTCAAGATGATGTAGTTGCCAAACAATTTAAAGAGTGGTTTTGTCACTGCAATATTTTGCGGGAAGAAGATCGCATTACCGGTCAAGAGGTAGATTTTGCTACCGCAGGAACTGATGTCATCCATGGAGAAGATGGGCGATATTATGTGCGCACTAACGCGCATAAATTATTGTTTTCTGCCAAAGGTACCTTGTACTTAAGTCCTTTTTCAAGCGATAAGCGCAAACCCTTTGCCTTAAGTACATGGGCAATGACGCATCGCTCTGAGATCCTGATCTCATTAAATTCTTTTATGCAAAATCTTGAGAGTGGTACGTTGGACAATGTCGCTGTGGTGACAGCTTTTAAACTTAAGCTTATCTGGGAGATGTTTAAGTGTTCGCTGTTGCCTGAAGATGTTAGTTTGGCTGATATTTTTGCTCTGGTTAATAAAGTCAATCTTTCATTAACCAATCCTCTGCAATGGCTAGAAAAGCAAGCCAAATCTCTGGCGGCCAATAAAATTTTAAACTCGTTTTTCAGTGAGTTGAATCCTCTGTTAGCGCAAGGCCTGAATAGCAAGCTTTTTATCAACCTTTGTATAAAGCCAATCTACGCTGATATTTTCTATGTTCCTAAGCCAGGAAAACCTACATGGGCTATTTCTGAGCCATTGAAAAAATCTTTACGTAGTCCGGAATTGCAAAATGCATTGACGCAGGCTCAACGTGAAGATGGTCTTATCGACATTGCAGTTTTGTTGAATTTACTTTCCTCGCTCAAGATAAGTAAAGAATACGCGCATGAACTTGCTTCCTTATTGGCACATATGCCGCATGATTGGTGTTTTGATCCCAAAATAAAATCACTTTCGCAAAAGTATGCTAAACACCCGACGTATTCGTCTGATGTAATTGTGAGGGTGAGAGGTAAAGAACAACCGAAATTGATTAAGCCAAAGAAAGAGGCATTATTTCGCTTCATTGGTAATGCCTATTATAAAGAGCAATTAGATCAGTTGCTTTTGGGTAAATATAGTTTATCTGAGCTACAAATTTTGTTATCGGCTTATGTGGATCTGGCGAGTAACAGCGTTAGCGACATTAAATTGCAAGCCTGTTTGCCGCTTAAAGATAAACCAATAGTTCTAGAGAAGGAACCTCGGCCCTTTGACAACATCATAGGCATAGATCAAGGCGAGTTTGGCTTGGCATTCACGGTCATGCCCATTAACTACCTTCAACTGCCGGAACAAGAGCGAAGCTATTATAGCGGCTATGTGCGGATAAATTCTATTAGGGCGCTAATTAAGGATGTAAAACATTATCGCAAGAATCAGCGGCCGGTAAAATTTACCCAATCGGCAATGTCAACACGTTTTAATCAACGAAAAAATGTTATCGGGGATGTCTGCGGCGTTATAGCTGCTTTGATGGAAAAGTATAATGCTTTCCCCATCCTTGAGAAAACGGTGTCTAATTTAGAGTCCGGTAGCAAAGCGCTACAAAATGTTTATAAGGCGGTCAATTCATTCTTTTTATTGGATGGCGTCAAATTTCATAATATAGCGCGGCAGAATTTTTGGGGCGGGGATATAAAATTTGAGGATTCCCGCTATAACGTTCAAGTTGACGTCAAGTCAGCGTTTAAAGATGCCAAAAAGAAAGAAAATGTTTTAAAACCACTAGCCTTTTACCCGGGATTTGGTGTGTTAGCTTCGGGCACCAGTCGGATCTGTCATGTGTGTGGGCGTAATGTCTTTGATTTGTTAAGGCAGGCACAAGAACAGCACCTCAATCTAGTGTTGCAGGATGGCATGTTAGACCTATTGGGCCATAAGATTGCTTTATATACTGCAGATGAATCGACTAAAACCAAAACATCGCACGCCCTAATGCAGAAAAAAGCCAAAGATCGAACTTACAACTTAAGAAAATCTCAGGATTACAAAGAGTTAGAAAATTTAATAAAACGTAATCTGCGGCGTTCTCCGCGCTATTTAAATGTTAAAGATTCGCAACAAAGTCGCTATTTTTGCGTTTTTACTGATTGTCCTTCCTTTGGTAAGGAGCAACATGCTGATATCAATGCCTCATATAATATCGCGATGCGCTTTTTAAAGAAATTGGCATTGTCAGCACCAAAAGATAAAAAAGATGTTGCCTAACAAGAAAATAGGGTAAAAACAATGGCAAAACAGAGTTCTGAAGATTTGGTGCTGCTTGCAGCGCTGCTTGATGACATTGAGCAGGAATTGCGCCGTTTAGGTTATTGGCAGGGGGACGCCGGGCGCCCGGAGGCTAAGGCATTTGCCAGTGCCATTCCCTTTTGCCTTGATACTATGCAGTTTCATCAGTGGCTTGAATACGTCCTTATCGCCAAGCTACGCGCCTTGTTGCGTGCTGGCAGTCCCTTACCCGAGCGCATGCATATTGCCCCCATGGCCCAAGAGTTTTGGCGCGGGCGATGGAATGAGCATAGGCAATTGATTGCTTTGCTCAAGCGTTTGGATGGGCGCTTTAAAGACTAAGCGTGCAAGGTGTAGGTTACTTTAAATTTAAGATGAGGGCAGGGACTTGGAAAAGCTAAATGCTGGCCCGGCAGACGCTACAACTGCGGGAGAAAAGTTAAGACGCGTGGTGATGTTTGCGTTAGGTAAGGAGCGGTACGCCGTTGACATCGCGCAGGTGCAGGAAGTGTGTCGCTACAGCGCAAGTGCGGTGCATGGGAAAGCCTCAGGGGAGATGCTGGGCTTTATCACGCTCCATGAGCATGAGGTGGCGCTAATTGATGTGAGCCAATGCTTGCACTTACCGGCGCTAAAGTTTTCGCATCATACGCGTATCTTAATTTGCTCTGCTACTGAACAAATTAAGGGCATCGTGGTGGATGACATTATAGAGGTGGTTGATCTTAACCTTGATGACATTCAGGCTGTTTCTGTGGCAGATAACACTGCAGAAGGCAAGTTAATCCATGAAGTTGCCACTTATGCAGGGCAGAGTATGCGTCTGATTGACCTCAATACGCTTTTTCTTTTGGCATCTTAGGGTATGCTGTACCACAAAAATGCCGTGACTGACGCCACGGCAACTGCTAGGAGTGTAAGAGAAGGATTTATCAGGATTTATTTGCTTTCGCGTACCACGGCTTTAAAGGGTACGTAGAAGCTTTTATCTTGTTGTTTAACTCCGGCAATTTCTAGCGGGATCTCCTTACCGTCGGCAAGCAATTGCGCTAGGGTAAAGATGATCTTGCCTTGCGTTTGCGCATCTTGCACCACGGTGCCTAACATGACGCCATCTTGCACCGCTTGACGGGCTTCAGCGATGCCGTCAATGCCCAGGAGCGCAATGAATTTATCGGCGTTACCTTGCGGGAGATTGAAGCCCTGCTCTTGTAGAGCTGCGGCAGCTCCTAAAGCCAAAGCATCGTTATTGCACAGCACGGCTTCAATGGGGGTGGCTCCTTGGGCAGTTAAGGCGGCATTCATTAAAGCGTGGCCTGAGCTGTAGCTCCAATTGCCGCTTTGTGAGAAGACGACTCGGGTTTTGATGCCGGATTGTTGCAAAGCCTGTAGCGCCGCACTGGTACGAATGGCGGTATCTTGATGGTTGCTCTGACCTTTAATTAAGGCAAGGGCAATCACCCCATCGCCATTGCGATCAGCCTGCGGATTTTTGGCAAGCCAGCTGGCCAAAAGCTCACCTTGTAAAGTGCCGGAGCGTTCACTTTCAGAGCCTACATAATAGGCTTTATCTAAAGAGGCTAAGACCTCGGCTGCCGGAACGCGATTAAAGAAAATGACCGGATTGCCATTTTTTTGCACAATGTCAGCAACGCCTTGCGCACCACCGGTATCCACCGGGTTTATTGCCATGGGTTGTTTGCCTTTAGCGGCGGCGGTGGCAATGCTTTCATTTTGCACCAGGAGATCATCCATGGCGTTGAACTCATGCAAAGTGACGCCGGCCTCACGGGCTTGAGCCTTCAATTCAGCGGAGATTTGGCTGATGAAGTTGTCATTTTGATTGTAGTAAAACGCGTCGAGGTGCTCCAATGCTTGCGCCGGGGCTGCCAGAGCTAAGGCTGAGGCGAGCGCGACCGTAAGCAGGGCAGGTTTAAAAGTTTTCATATGCTCGTTCCTTGTAATTTCATCAATTAGAGCCAAGCGTCTTCGTGGACGGTGGACACATGTTCGGCTGCCTTTAAATTGGCAAAAGCAACGGCATCAGCTAAGCTATCCCCGGCGCACAGACGGGCGCACAATTGTCCGACAAAGCAGTCACCGGCGCCATGAGTGCTGACTACCTTGACCTTATGGGCAGGAAGGGAGCCGGATCCTTGTTCTCCGGCATAAGCTACGCCGGCCGAGCCTGCGGTCACAATCACCATCTTGTGGGTTTGGGCCAGATGATTGGCGGCTGCTACCGCCTGCTCTAAGCTCTCCACTTCCAGGCCGCTAATTTCGGCCGCCTCAACTTGATTGACAATTAAAATGTCAATTAATGGCGCTAAGTCAGCTGGCATGGGCTTGGCCGGAGCGGCATTGATGCAGACCGGCACGCCACGTTTGTGGGCAGCTTGTGCGGCCGCTAAATTGGTTTCGTCGCTGACTTCGTTTTGTAAGATCAGCATCTTGGCATCAGCAAAAATCTCATCACTGTCAAGTTTGGAATTGTCGATGGCGCGGTTGGCACCCGAGACCACCACGGCACCGTAATCACCTTCATCATCGGCAATGGCCACCGACATGCCCGAGCCTTTGTCGGCAATTACTTGCACATGATCAGTTTTGATATTGTGCTCCTGTAAGACACGGATAAGCCCCGGGGCAAAACTGTCTTTACCTACGGCACTTACCATGGTGACTTCACAACCGGCCTTGGCGGCAGCTAAGGCCTGATTGCCACCCTTACCACCAAATTTGGGAAACCAACGGTAACCCATCACCGTTTCGCCCTTGGCCGGGCGATGAGGCCCTTCGACGAAAATATCGTAATGTAATGAGCCTACAACAACTGCTTTTTCCATTATGCGCTGTCCTAAAAATTTTAGGACACGCTCCGCTATTTCACGCGTTTTTCTTGCACTGCGGCGCGCGTCCTGATCAAAAAATCTTCAGAACGCTTCAGATTTCTTTGGGTGACGGCCACAAAGATAACGTCAAGGATGTTGAGCATGGCCACGCGGGCTGCGGCGTTTTCACCAAGAAACATCGAGCCTTGCGAGGTTGAAGAAAGCGTGATGTCGGCGTAAGCGGTGATAGGCGAGGTTGCGTAATTGGTTACGACAATGGTTTTGGCACCATAGCTTTTGGCCAAGTGCAAGGCTTCGATGACATCGATGGTGCGGCCGGAGTGTGAAATGGCGATAACCAAGCTTTTTTCGGTGCAAACGGTAGCAGACATCATCATGAGATGGGTATCACGCAACACCTGTGATCTGATGCCGATACGCAGGAACTTGTGCGCCAGATCTTCGGCAATGATGGCCGAGCCACCCATGCCAAACATCAAGATCTCACCGGCATGAGCGAGCAAATCAGCGGCATGATTTAAATCATGCGGATTTAAGATCACCTTGGTTTCTTCCAAGGCTTGCACTGAATTGCCAAACACCTTGTTGATAAGCTGCTCCATATTGTCATCAGGCGAAATTTCGCTAAACAGTCTGGAAATATCGAGCTGTCGATAAAGCACCAGATTAGCGCGAAACTCGCGAAAACCATTGAAGTTAAGCTTCTTAGCAATCTTCACAATCATCGCTTCGGAGACTTGATTCTCTTCGGCAATTTCCTTGAGGGAAGTCTGTTCTGAAAAGTCAGGCTTGGCGATGATGTTGTCTAACACCTTATGCTCCAGAGCGGTAAGCCCGGGTTTGAGCATCCGGATGTGCGCTCCGATTGCTTTGGGGTCCATCATCGCCATGCTTAATTACCTCTTTACTTTAGATTGCTAATGCAACTACTTGCCTCTGGTGGCTCTGTCGACCAACATGGCGACAATGATGATGACGCCGGTGGCAAAAAGCTGGTAGAAGGACTGAATGTTGAGTAGCGTAAAACCGTTGATCAAGGTACCTAAAATTATAGCACCGAGGATCGTGCCGAAAATGCTACCCTTGCCACCCATCAGGGAAGCACCTCCAATGGCGGCTGCCGCAATGGCGTTCATTTCCCAGAGGTTACCTAAAATCGGGTCGGCAGCGCCTAAACGGCCAACCAAGATTAAGGCGGCAATTGAGGCTAAGACAGCGGAAATGATGTAGACCGCAATCTTGGTTTTGGCCACCGGCACACCGCAGACGCGGGCGGCTTCTTCGTTACCACCTACAGCAAAGATGTATTCTCCAAGCGGGGTTTTGGTTAAGACAATCCATAAGGTGATGGCGACAACGGCAGCGATGATGATCGGGGTCGGCAGTCCAAAGAGCGAGCCATTGATGAAGCTGCGGAAGGAGGCCGGAATGCCGAAAATCGGGTTACCGCCGGTGTAAATTAAAGCCAAAGCGCGGCATAAGGATAAGCCACCTAAGGTCACAATGAAGGGCTGTAAGCCGGCATAGGCAATCAGCACACCGTTAAACAGACCATACAAGGCACCGCAGAGTAAAGCGCCTAAGACTGCCAGCGGTACCGGAACGCCGGCTACCATTAAGGAGGCGCAGATTACTGCCGCTAAGGCAGCCACCGGGCCTACAGACAGGTCAATACCGGCCGAGATGATAACTAAGGTCATGCCTAAAGCCACAATGGCGTTAATTGCCGATTGCTGCATGATGTTGATTAAATTAGGTACGGTTAAAAACACCGGGGACAAGAAAGCAAAAACCGCAAAAATTATCACTAAGCCGATTAAAGTGCCCATGTCGCGGATGCTGAATTTGAGCGAAAAAGCGCTCTTTAAGTTGTTCTGCATGTCACTCATTTTGATATTCCTTAAACTGCCTGTTTGGCCTGACCAATGGCGAACTGGCCTAAATTTGTTTCGTTAATGTCAGCGCCGGTAAGTTCGGCTACAATCTGACCTTCACGCATGACTAAAACACGATCGGAGATGCGGATGATTTCCGGCATTTCAGATGAAATGACGATGACCACCTTGCCTTGACGTGCCAGATCTTCAATGACGTCGTAGATTTCGCTCTTAGCGCCCACGTCAATACCGCGTGTTGGTTCGTCAAAGAGGAAAATCTCTGTGCCGCTAGCCAGCCATCTGCCAATGATGACCTTTTGTTGATTACCGCCTGACAGGGTGCCAATGGCGCGATCAACGTCCAAAGGATGCAAGTTAAGCCCTTTCATGATGTCATAGGCCACTTTGCGCAAGTGCTGCCTACGGATGATGAAGGCACTGCTGAATTGTTTTAAGTCCGGCATGCCCATATTGATGTTGATGGAGCGGGACTTTAAGATACCTTGAACTTTACGATCTTCAGGTACCAGACCAATGCCGCGGGAAATGGCAGCGCGCACGGAGCCTAAAGGCATGGGTTGCCCTTTAATCAACACTTCGCCGGAAGTGGGTTTATCCAGACCTGCAATGAGGCGAATCAATTCGGTGCGTCCCGCGCCCACCAGACCGGAGATGCCTAAGACTTCACCTTTGTAAACTTTGAAATTGGCCGGGTGAACCACAGGCTCACGGGCTAAGTTCTTTGCCTCCACCATGCATTCGTCGGTCTTATATGAATGATGGCCTACTTTTTCAATCTTACGTCCGACCATGCGGGTGACGATGGAATCTTCAGTTTCGTTTTTCAACTCGACGCAATCGATGTAGTGGCCGTCGCGCATGACGGTGGCACGATCGCATACGGTGAAGATTTCATCCATCTTGTGGGACACGTAAATGATGGACACGCCGCTTTTGGCCAAGGAGCGAATTAACTCGGCCAAACGCTCAAATTCGCTGGGGGTGAGGGAAGAGGTCGGCTCATCCATGGCGATGATTTTAGCGTTCTCAAGCAACGCACGGGCAATTTCCACGATCTGTTGCTGTGAGACCTTGAGATCTTTAATTTTCACGCGCGGATCAATCGTCGGATCGAGAGATTTTAAAACCTCTTTGGTCCGTTGAATTTCTGCAGATTTATTAATTAAAACCTTTGAGGTGGTAATGGGGTTGCCTAAAAACATGTTTTGGAAGACGGTGAGCTCAGGCACGTTTTGTAACTCCTGATGGATCATCGCAATTCCTAAACGACGGGCCGATAAAGGATCAGAGATCGTAACTTCCTTACCGTCCAAGTAAATTTTGCCGGCGGTGGCGGAGGTTACGCCGCAGAGCATTTTCAGTAAGGTAGACTTGCCTGCGCCATTCTCGCCTACTAAGGCATGAACCTCACCGGGCAGCACGTTGAAGGTGACATCCTGCACTACGGTCACCTGACCGTAGCGCTTGGTCATCCCTCTCATACTCAGCCGTTCTGTTGTCATTTTTGTCTCCTAGCGTAGAGAGGGATGTCAATTATTCGGCCAGTAAGGTCTCACGCAGCTTAGCGCTGTCGGTCGTTTGATACTTGGCGACGTTGTCCTTAGTGATTAAGGCCTGCGGAGTAGCAACTACACGCGGGATGTCTTGACCACCCACAATGCGCAGGGCAACTTCCATGGCCACTTCACCAGTCAGCAGCGGGAAGCTGTCTACGGTACCGGTCAGCTCGCCAGCCAGGATGGACTTGTAAGCATCGGAAATACCGTCAGTACCAAAGACCCAGCACTTGCCCAAGAGGCCGGCGGCCTTCACAGCTTCAACCACACCTAAGGCCATGCCGTCGTTGTTGACGTAGAAGCCTAAGAGGTCCGGAGTAAGTTGCAGAATGTTGGTGGCGGCATTGTAAGCTTGCTCACGGCTCCAGTTGGCCGGGACAGAGGCAACCACCTCGAATCTGTCGTCCTGAGAAATGGTCTGAGTAAAGCCTTCAGTACGCTGTTTTACGGCGTAAACTCCCGGCTGGCCTTCAATCACGGCAACCTTACCGCCCTGGGTGTTTTCCATGAACCACTTGGCAACACGCACGCCATTGTCACGTTGCACGCAGCCTACATAGTACTCGGTTAAAGGCATTACCGCGTCGTTAACATTGATAAAAGGAGTGCCCTTGGATTTGGCGGTATCGAAAGCAGCCTGCAGATTAGCATCGGACTGCGGCGAGGCTAAGATGGCGTCATAGCCTTCAGTTAACATGGTCTCGGCAATGGAGAGCTGGCCTAACTGATCATCTTCGTTGGCAGCTGCCAGGTAGGAAACAAACACGCCGTACTTATCGGCATACTGCTTATAGCCCTCCCCTAATGTGCGCCAGTACTCATTGGTTAAAGTCTTAGAAACACCGCCAATGCGCAGACCTTCTTTAGGAGTCGGGACGTCACCAAACTTAGTCTGCAACTCCGACCAAGCAATACGATCCGGCTCGGTATCAGAGTTTAACGGTTGTAGATCGGCGGCCATGGCGCTAAAGCTAAGGGTGGCACCTAAGGCGGCGACTAAAGCGGTCTTCTTAAAAAAGCTCTTCATGAGATAACTCCTTGCAGTTGATTTAAAGGGCAAAAATAACGTCGTTAACAATCTTTTGGCTAGCCGGGCTGTCCTGATGGGAAATCGCTTCAGCCAATTCCGGCATGGCAGCTAATTTGTCGGCCATCTTGATGAAACGGTGCACGGTTTCGATATTGACTTCCGCCTCGCGTACCGGATCCATGCCGCTGGCATCCGGGAAGGTGTCAAAATAATAGGCACCATCGAAATTGGCTTGGCGCAGTTTATAGATAAGCTCAATCGTGGCTCTGACATTGACCGATCCCACCATCAAGCCGTCATCACGTTTACACCAGCCATCATTGAGGTGCAGACCCATGATCTTGGTGCGCTTGGCCACTAAGGCGGCAGCGAAGGCAGGGATCTCATTGGCAAAGAGCACATGACAGAAATCTAAGGTCACGCCGATGTTCTTCAGGCCAATGTCATGGATGGCCAAGAGGACAGTGCCGACATTGGGCAGAATCGAGTAAGCACGCGGCTCGTTGGGTTTGTATTCAATGCTGATATTGCAATCCGGGGCGTATTCGCCAATTTGGCGGAAGCAATCGATGAGGTTATCCCACATCTCTTCGTAATTTGCCTGGAAGCAGTAATCAAAGCCATCTTGGCCAAGCCAAATGGTCATGAGCTTGGTGCCAAATTCACGGCCGCAATCAATGCCGCGCTTGGTCAGCTCAACGGCTTCTTTACGCACACGGGCATCAGGATGGGTAAAGGCGCCTAACTGAAACTCAGGCAGGGTGTTGTAGCGCATGGCCATGCCATTGACGCTCAAACCATGATCAGCAATGAAAGCCTTCAGTTGCGGCACATCGTCATGCACGTGTTGCGGGAAGTTGAGATCGACATCGGTCAGTCCCTTGACGGTGGCTGCACGTTCGATCATCTGATAGGTATTGGGCTTGCCTTTGAGATCCGGCCAAAAGGTATGGGCACAGGAGGCAAAGGAGTTAAGCCTGGTAGCGAAACGAACATCAGACATAAAGTACTTTCCTATTTGGTTAAAAGTTGTGTTTTACTTTATCTAAAATTTAAATTCTGTAAAGTTATGGCGTGGCAAAAATGTAGGATAGCTCACAAAAATGGCGAATATTTCACGTTTTTGCTATGCTTAGAAAAATTGAAACTTCACAAACTTTACTATTGTTGTGAAAATGAAGGTAAAAGTTTATTGCGGATGCAAAAAGGTTGCATTTTTCGTTAGCCAGATATAACTGTTATATATCAATGAAAGTTAGCGCAGATGGGATCTTTGTAATCGTTTGCGAATGTTGCGAAAGGGCTACTGCGAAACCGATGGATGTGTGATCTAAATCATGTAAATTTCACATTACAACTTTACAAGTTCACGTAAAGAAAAAAAGAAAATGACGGCATTTAGCGTTAAAGGACGGGGATGACAAATTTTTCTTCGTAAAATTAAGGAGTTTTTAAAGAAACGGGAGACTGACTCCACTTTTGTCCAGTGGGCGCTTCTCTCCTTGGCAGGTCAAAGTAGCGCCCTTACGTAAGTTAATTTATAGGCTTGCTGGCACCTGAGGTCAAACGGGCGCGCAAGACTTGTTTTACCTTTGCAAGATCCGGATCGCACAGTAGCGGCAAGATCTCAATTAAGTCATCGGCTGGTAAATCCCACCAGCGCAGGCGCAAGAGCAGCGCGCTAAGCTCATCATCAAAGCGCTTTTTGATAAAGCGTGCCGGATTGCCGCCATAGACGGTATAGGGAGGAACATCCTGCGCCACCACCGCATAAGCAGCAATGATGGCGCCATCGCCAATGGTGACGCCGGGCATAATTACGGATTTACGGCCAAACCATACATCATTGCCCACCACGGTATCGCCTTTGTGCGGCAATTGCGTCAAATGTGGCGGGTTGTGGGTGCTAAAGGCGCCGCCCATGACGCTAAAGGGATAGGTGCTAACGCTAGATAGGCGGTGATTGGCCGCGCCCATGATAAAGGTGGTTCCGGCGGCAATTTGGCAAAACTTGCCAATGATTAAGTGATCGCCAAACTCCGGGTAATTAAAGAGCACATTGTTGCGCTCAAATTCAGTGGGATGCTTGGGATCGTCATAATAGGTGTAATCGCCGACGCTGATGTTGGGTGCGGTAATGACGTTTGTGATAAAGCACGAGGTATGGTAGGCATTGGGGAAGATGGCATGCGGATCGGGTAAAGTGTCCATCGCTAAAAGTCCTATGGTTAAATGTTGTTGCGCCCCTGGGCGCACCTGATGCAAAGCTCTTTATAGCAAAGGATAAGCAAATAAAAACGCAGAGTCTAACTTGACTCTGCGTAAAAGAGGGGACGATTTTCTTTGCTAATGATGTTTAGAAATGGACCTGAACCTTGCAAGTCTCCGGGCTTACCGCCGCTTCCATGGCCTGCACGCACTCACTTGCCGGGAAG
>JAHLFG010000072.1 GCA_018883895.1 Candidatus Anaerobiospirillum merdipullorum | reverse complement strand
AACTTGGATCAACATTCCGCGGTGCCTGTTTCCTGATAAGCGCAGTCCCCTGCGGGACTTAGGCTAGTCAACCTGGGCTTAAAGCTCTGCAGCTTCAAGCCCCCGCCTCTTTAGGCGGGGGTAGTTGACGTGGCTATAAATTGTCATAAACATGATTAAGATCTAATTGATAAACCAAACGGCGCGCCCGCTGGAAGCCGATGGAAAAAATAGTTTGTAATTCCGATACCGGCACGGCCTTATGCTTGCGCGCATAATAGTCCAAGGCATATTCCTTGACCTTGTCATAAAGCGGATCTAAGCGTTTGTTCGCACCACCGTCACCGGCAGCGGCGCTTTCTAGCTCCTCATCTTCATCCGGCGGAAGCTCCGTAACCCCGTCGATATATTCCGTCTCGCCATGCTCCTGCCAACTTTCCACCACGCGCAGTACATCGCTATTGGACACAAAGGCACCATGGGCACGGAAAGAAGCATTGCGATTAAAGCCATTTATCTTGCAGATCATGTCACCCAGGCCCAGCAGGCATTCGGCTCCGCTTTCATCTAAGATAATGCGCGACTCCATGCTATTTTGCACCGTAAAGGCCACTCGTGACGGCATATTGGCGCGGATGGCGCCGGTAATGATTTCTGCACGCGGGGTCTGCGTGGCCAAAATTAAATGGATACCACAAGCACGGGCAATAGCGGTAATACGCGAAATCGCAACTTCAGGGGTAAAATCACCCTTCTTGCCGCGCCCGGAGATCTGGGCCATCAAATCGGCAAACTCTTCAATCACAACCACAATATAGGGTAGCTTCTGCAAAGCAGGCGGAGTGCCGCCCATGTCAGGAGTCCAGGCCGGATCTACCACCACGTCACCATGTAATTGTGCCCGCTCAATGATGGCATTGTATTCATCAATTTTGCGTACCGAGAAAGCCTGCATTAAACGGTAACGGCGCTCAGTTTCATTGACACACCATTGCAAGGCCGCCTGCGTCTTATCGGCCACATCGGCAATCACCGGCGTAATTAAATGCGGCAAATTGTTATACAGGGCAAACTCCAAGCGCTTGGGGTCAATTAAGACCAGGCGCAATTCAGCCGGCGAGCGCTTTAATAAAAGCGACATTAACATCGAGTTAAGTCCGGCCGACTTACCTGAGCCAGTGGTACCGGCAATTAACAGATGCGGCGCGGTAGCCAAATCAACGATGACCGGTTTACCCTCAACATTTTCCCCCAGGCATAAAGGTAAGGCCACCTGCGTTTCCTGAAATTCGCGGCTATGCGCCACTTCATACAAGGAAATGAGACGACGCTTGGGCGAAGGCACCTCGAGACCGGCATAGATGGTGCCCGGCAACGAGCTGATTGCGCGTACCGAATGCGGCGGTACTTTAAGCACGCGACATAAGTCATCGACTAAATTATTAATCGAGGCAAAACGCACGCCAGGGGCTAATTCTAGGGCATAGGTGGTAATCACCGGGCCGTCATGATAACCCTTGACCTGCGCCTTAATCTTAAAGTCAGCAAAGAAGGAATTAATGCGTGCTGACATCTCGGCAAAGGCTGCGGGATCGACTTGCTCACTTTCAGGTGGCGACGTTAATAAATCTACGCTCGGGCGCCAATTGTCATAAAAATGCCGCGGCGTGGTGACGCAACTTGACACATAGTCCGTCTTAAGCGGCACACTAAAGGTCTCGCCATTATCGCCCCCGACGGTGGTATTGCCATTGTTGGTGTTCTGCAAATAAGACGGCAAGTTGGAAGTATTACTATTACTCCCCTGCAGTGCCATGCTCTCCGGGCGTTGTTGATTAGTTTGCGCAACGCTGTCTTCTGCAGCTTGCACAGCATCCGGCGCAACCTGCGAGGTGGCAACGGCCTCTTGTGCCATCTGGTTGATGCTCATGGTTTGCTCGGTTGCAGGCATAGGAGATGACGCGTCATCATCTGCTTTTTTACTTAACACCCCGCGACTGGCGCTAGGGAAGCGCAAGGCCAAATCTTTTTCTGACACATGCTCCTTATCATCACGCAATCTATCGGCAGGGGCTGCGTCTACTTGCGCGCTAATCCCATCAGGTAAGGTATTGACCTCAAAGCTAGGCGTACGGGCCAAAGTTGCCGACGCACTTTCTTCGGCTTTGGCAAAATCAGCAAAGTTTAAAATGCGTCCGCCACTTACAGCTGACTTGAGCTGCGTCGGTCCGGCGCTATCCACGCTCTCTTCTTGCTCATATGGGGCATATTGCTCATCAAGCGGGCGCGTGGAGATCTCGGCCAAAGCAGGATGCGTCGCCTCCGCTGGAGCAGATAAAGTCGTCTCTTGTCCATTGGCCGGCATGAAAGGAGTATTTACCTGCGTAGAGGTAAAGATATGCGTATGCACTTCCTCTTGCGGATTGGATATTTTGGGCTCCGGCATAGCTGGCTGATGATAAGTAATCACCGTATGCGGCACATCATCTTCCACCTCAGGCTCAGGCGGCGGCATCACTTGCCCACCTTTTGTGATAATAGTGGTCACGCCGGTAGATCCGTCATCCGCAGCTGCCTGATTAATGGGCGCGTGCATTGCATCAAGATCTGCAGGCATACTGTCTTGAGGGAGCGTACGGGTAATAATGGTACGCGGCGGAGCTTTTTCCTCTACGGGAGTAGAAGGTGTCGGTGCCGGAGTGGGCGTAGTATAGGCAGGAGGCTCGACGTAAGGCTCCTGCGGGGCTAGCTCAGGATTAAATTGCGGCTCAACTTTGCTCTCGGGCGTCATTAATGGAGGCACGCTTTGCCCAAAGGAAGGCTCGGCACGTTCAGGCTCTACTTGGGGCGCTATTTCTTTGACGGAGGCGGCGCCAAAGATGGTAGCGCCTGACGGCAGATCAGGCGTTTTGTCCGCAGGAGCGGAAGCCTTGGCATCTTGCTTGGTGCCATTGGCAGGCGTCTTACTTGCATTGTCCTTTTGTCCCCGGATTTTATCGATGAGGGCAAAACACTGACTACCTAAGATATCGCATAACTGTAAGGGACTGCGCCCAATAAACAAAAAGAGCCCCACCAAGGTGACTACGGCCGCAGCTAGCGCCGCAAAATTAGCCCCTAAGAGCGCACTTAAAATCAGGTGCAGGAAATCACCTAAAATACCCCCCGTATGCTGGGTAGCGGCCATTAAAGCGGTAGTGCCCAGGCAAAGAGTATTAAAGCCCAATAAGCGTAAGCCTAAGCGAAAGAAATTAATTTCCTTAAACTTAATGCGCGGCAAAAAGAGACAACCGCCCAAATAGATCACAATTAAGGGCAGCACATAGCAAAAATTACCACAGTAATCAAATAAAAAGGCCAAGATACCGGAGCCTTGCAATACCTGCGTGGTTTGGGCATCACTGCCTAAGGTAAGTTCACCTGCCATGGCCTTGGCATTACTGTGGGTAAAATCAAATAAAAAATAATACCCCAGCAGTGCCACCACCACACTTAGGGCAAATAAAAACAGTCTAAAACGGCTGCAGCCGCTAAAGGGCGACATAGCGGTCTGAGGGCGCGCAAACATAAAACCTCCGCAGGAGACAGCCTGTTGACGCGCCAGCCCTAAATCTATTCCATACCGTCACGGCGGCAAGGCTAAAGCGCACAGCGGAAAAGTAGCATGCAGATAGGCTGCTTCAGGCTGTTACCCAAATGAATCTAATTGTAGCTTTGAGCCGACCTAAGGTCAGCCTTACTATTTTAAACTTGGCTAAGTTTAGAATATAAAACCCAAAGCCTCAAGCGCTCCCCGAAGGCCTACACATTGCAAAGCCCCAGCTGCAAGTTATAATCTGCCATTCTTAGCTTTAAGTTTTTTCCCAGGAGAAAAATTTTATGTTTCATCTGGTGCTCTATCGTCCGCAGATGCCGGAAAATGCCGGGAATGTGATCCGCTTAAGTGCCAATATCGGCGCCCCGCTCCACTTTATCGGTCCGCTGGACTTCTATTTGGACAATAAGCGCATGTTGCGCGCTGGTCTTGATTATCACGAGATTGCCTCCTTAAAGTTCCACACCTCTTTTGAGCACTTTATGCAAGAGGAAAAACCGCAGCGGCTCATCGCCTCCACCACCAAGGGAGCCGTCATTCATACGGAATTTAAGTATCAAGATAATGACTACATTATGTTCGGGCGTGAGACTTCAGGATTGCCTGCAGAGGTAATGAATTTAATTGACCCGCAATTGCGTATTACCATTCCGATGGTGCCGCAAAGTCGCTGTTTGAATTTATCTAACTCCGTGGCCGTAGTCGCTTATGCCGCGTGGTTACAGCTAGGCTATGTCGGGGCTAAACATTTGCAAGTTTAACCCTAAGCTTAAGCCTTGCTGTTACCTTAGAACTTTTACAAGAAAAGCTATCATTTGCTAAATTATTTGTTAAACTTTGTAAGATCACTTAAATGACGTACGCCTTCGGGCGCACGATTGGTAGGAAGGCGCAGATTGTTAGATTTTCTGATTGGTTTTTTTACTGATTATGGCTATTGGGCGGTTTTTGCCATCTTAATTGCCTGTGGCTTTGGTCTGCCGATACCGGAAGATATTACCCTCGTCTCCGGTGGCGTGATTTCCGGCCTCGGGATGACGAACCCCCACTGGATGCTGGTGGTAGGTTTAGTTGGCGTGCTCGCCGGTGACAGCACCATGTTCCTCTTAGGACGCGTCTTTGGCTATCGTATTCAGCGCATCCGCACCTTTCGTAAAATCTTATCCCCGCGCCGCTTTTCGCAAATTCAGCGCAAGTTTAAAAAATATGGCTTAGGCCTACTCTTTGTCGCCCGTTTCTTACCTGGCCTGCGCTCGCCGATTTTCCTCGTGGCCGGCATGAGCCGTCGTATCTCCTACTTTACCTTTATTGCCATGGATGGCGTGGCGGCCTTAATCTCCGTTCCCATTTGGATTTATTTGGGTTACTTCTTTGCCGACAACTTAGACTTGCTCATGGAATATGTCGGTGATGTGCAAAAGGTTATCTACTTAATCCTCATTGTCATCGTCCTCATTGTGCTGGGCATTTACTTTAAAAAGCGCCTGCATGCGAAGATGGACAAACACTTTGGTGAGGAAAAAGAGGAAAGTAACGCCGCGCCGCAGAGTGCTTCTTTGCCTCAAGATAGTGCACAAGCTACGGTCAATCACCGCAATAATGCCACTAACACGGCAACAGATAACAAGACCCCAACTCCTCCTACCTCCGACTAACTGACAGATTTTACGCTTTATATTGCTTCCATCCTGCCGCCGCCCCGGCAGGATTAATTGCTTTTGCACTAAAATAGAGCACAAACGTATCCTTTTGCCTTTTGCGCCAAAAACGTCCACAATGCGCCAATACATCTCATTTTTTCTTTGTCATACACGAGGCAACTAATGGATCAACTAACTTTGATCGTAAGGGATATCAACTCCATTCTGTGGGGCCCGTGGTGTCTAATTCCGATCTTAGTCGGTACTGGCATCTTCTTTACCTTTAAACTGCGTTTCATTCAAATAAGACAGTTTGGCCGCGCCTTTAAACATGTCTTTGGCGCTTTCTCCATTCATGGGGCGCATGCCGGTAAACAGGGCATGTCCTCCTTCCAATCCTTAGCCACGGCCGTAGCCGCGCAGGTAGGTACCGGTAATTTAGCCGGTGTAGCCACCGCCATGGCCATGGGTGGTCCGGGAGCCATCTTCTGGATGTGGTGTGCCGCCTTCTTTGGTATGGCCACCATCTGTGCTGAGGCCATCTTGGCACAAATCTATCGCACCCGCGATGGTAGCGGCCATATCACCGGCGGTCCGGCCTACTATATTTCAGCAGGCTTAGGGAGCAAGCCGCTGGCGATGATCTTCTCCTTCCTCATCATTATTGCCTTGGGCTTTATTGGCAATATGGTGCAGGCCAATTCCATTTCCACCGCTTTTGAAAGCTCCTTTAATATTCCGACTTGGGTGTCAGGCCTGTTTATTATCATGATAGCCGGCTTCATCTTCATCGGTGGCGTTAAGCGCCTAGCAAGCTTTGCCGAAAAGATGGTGCCGCTGATGGCCTCGGTCTATGTCTTAGGCTCACTCTATATCGTGATAACTTGCATCGATATGCTCTTGCCGTCTTTAGAGCAAATTATCGTTGGAGCCTTTAATCCTAGCGCCGCTACCGGTGGTGTCATCGGTGCTTCGGTGAAAGAAGCCATTCGCTACGGTGTCGCCCGCGGCCTCTTCTCCAACGAAGCCGGTATGGGCTCGACCCCGCATGCTCACGCCATTGCCCGCGTGCGTCACCCGGCTGAGCAAGGTTTAGCTTCCTTCATTGGCCTCTTTATTGATACCTTCGTGGTGCTCAATGCCACTGCCATCGTCATCTTGGTCACCGGCTCCTTAGATGGGCAAGCCACCGGTATCGTGCTGACGCAAAACGCCTTTATTAAGGGTATGGGTGAAGCTGGTGCAGGATTTGTTTCCATCTGCCTCTTCTTTGCCGCCTTTACCACCATTATCGGCTGGTACTTCTTTGCCGAGCAAAACGTCAAATACCTCTTTGGCACCAAGGTGGTCAATGGCTTCTCGGTCATAGTGTTGTGCTTCTTGATGCTAGGCTCTTTCTTAAAGGTAGACTTAGTGTGGGAGCTTGCGGATATGTTCAACGGCCTGATGGTCATCCCCAACATCATTGCCGTGGTCGGCTTATATCGCCTCGTAGCCCGCGCCGTGGATGATTATGAAAATAAATTCCTGCAAGGCAAGCGCCCGGTCTTTGGGCCAAGCGACAAACTTACCGGCCGTTTTGCCAAGATTCAGGGCAAATACCGCAAGTTAAAGAAGGGAAAGCGCGACGAGAGCTCCGACGTTAGCGCATAAACTTTCCACCTGCACGCGCAAGCGTGCAGGTTTACTTAACTTTCATCCCTATCATTGTCCTTCGCAGTCATCCACTTATACAGCCCATAACCCATCAAAGCCACTGCCCCTACTCCCAAGGTCAAGCTTCCACTGCGCGGTAGCTGACGCATTACTTGCGTAAGTTGGAGCAAGGTACCGCGTCGGTCATACAATTCTTTAATGAGTACTGCCCCGCCTACCACCTGACAGACCGTGCGCACCACCTTATTGACCTGCGTACTCTTTTCTTTTACCGTCACGCACCAATTGGCAAAGTGCTCGCAATTATTAAACACTAAGTTATAGCCCATCTGCCCTTCCCGACTACGCGCCCGCGCGACGATTTCTTCCGGGGAAAAGGCAGCATCTTGATGACAGATAAGATAGACCTAATCCCCATCGTCAAAATCATCAAAGCTGGTCTCCGTCACCCCGGTCTCAAGCAAGAAAGCCACTACCCGACCGTTGCCCACATAGATGCCATGATGCTCATAGAGCGTACGTTTGGCATAAATATGACTGCCAGGAGCCAAGGCTAGGGTTTGTGCCCTATCCTGCTCATCTTTTAAGGTTAGCTTGCTTTCTGTCATAGTTTTTGTATCTGAAAGAACCAGTGAAGGGATCAAGAGCTCCCGAAGCGCCCACGATAAAGCGGCGCCCCGGGATGAACGGCTTTAGGCTAAGCCGTAAATGAAGATGGCGGCAATGATAACTGGGATCACATAACGGACATACGGATACCACAGCTTAACAAAGCGATTTTTGAGGGTACCTTGATTGGAAATCTCCTTTAAAGCCTCTTCTTTTAGCACCCATCCGGCAAAGAGGGTGCACCCTAAGGCGGTGAGCACGAAGAATACGTTACCGCTGACAAAATCAAAGGTATCAAAGATGCTTCTGCCTGCTATGGTAATGTCCTTAAGCGGTCCAGAGCTTAACACACACGGGATATTGCCTAAGATAAAGACCCCCAGCAAGGTAAGATTAATCGCCCCAGCGACACGGATCTTAAAGCGCTCATAGAGAACCGAGATAATCACCTGATAGATGGTAAGCGAAGTGGTTAAAGCCGCGACAATGAGCAGCACAAAGAACACACAGGCAAAGAAATTACCCCCGCCCAATTCAGAAAAAGCAATCGGTAAGGTCTTAAATACCAGTGATGGACCGGAGTCCGGCGACAGCCCGGCGCTAAAGAGCGAGGGGAAAATCATAAAGCCCGCGAGCACGGCAATTAAGGTATTGATGATACCGGTTATCACTGCCGTCTTAACCATATCCTCCTTGGCCGATAAGTGCGAGGAAAGGGTAATCATCACACCAAAGCCCAAGGACAGCGCAAAGAAGACCTGCCCCAACACATCCAAAAAGAGCTTGGGGGTAAGCTTGGAGAAATCCGGAGTCAAATAGAAGGACACGCCCTTAGAAGCGCCCTCTAAAGTGAGGTTACGGATCACCATGACAATGAGGCAAATAAAGAGTAGCGGCATTAAATACTTGACTGCGCGCTCAATGCCCTGAATCACGCCCTTGCGTAAAATGAGGTAATTGATGATGACAAAGAGAAAGGTGTAAAAGGTAATCGACCACGGCGCATTTTCAATGTGATCGGCATAGAAGGCCTCAGTGACCTCCTTGGTAATAGGCGCCGAGAGATCAAGTCCCCCCAGGCCAATCATGGCCATAAAGACATTGACGATATAGGCAATTACCCACCCGCCAATGACCATATAATAGGCCAAAATACCAAAGGAGCCGATGAGGCCGCTATATCCGATAATTTTCCAGAATTTGGGGATCGGTTTGCCATTTACCTTACCGGTAAAGGCAGTCACACTATCACTATGCGCGTGTCTACCAATGACGTTTTCCACCAAGATGATGGGCACGCCGGCTAAAGCCATCACAATGATAAATACCAACACATAGGCACCACCGCCGTTTTCACCAACGAGATAAGGAAAGCGCCAGGTAGCACCAAAGCCGATGGTAGCGCCCGCTACCGTCAGCACATAAGTAAGCCTAGATGACCAGGTTTGTCTTGCCATGATAATTTGCAAAGTAGGCTCATCCACCGCTAAGTAGCATCAGCCAAACTACTTTGCCCCTTTTTTAATGAACAAAATGATCTCCATCTGACAAGATGGAGATCTCCCTTTTAGATGAGACGGTTAAAGCTTAACCCACAAAGCGACGGGCATTGCGGAAGAGGCGTAACCAAGCGCCATCCTCGCGCCACTCATCGGGGTGCCACGAATTGGCCACGGCGCGCATCACACGCTCCGGGTGCGGCATCATGATGGTAAAGCGACCGTCAGTATTGGTCAGAGCGGTAATACCCTGCGGCGAGCCGTTAGGATTTAACGGATACACTTCGGTGACCTGACCGTCATGATCAATATAACGGGCAGCAGTTAAACCGGCCGCCACAAAGTCCGCTAAGTGCTTATCATCCTTAAACTCGGCACGACCTTCACCATGAGAGACCGCAATCGGCATCATGGAGCCTGCCATACCCTCAAAGAGCACCGACGGGCTATCCACCACTTCCACCTCGACAAAACGTGCTTCAAAGCGCTCAGAGCGATTGGTCACAAAGCGCGGCCATAAATCAGCTCCCGGGATTAAATCCTTTAAGGTGGACATCATCTGACAGCCATTGCACACGCCTAAGGCAAAGGTATCGGGACGGGCAAAGAAGGCAGCAAACTCGTCACGGGCACGGGCATTGAAGAGAATGGACTTAGCCCAACCTTCACCGGCACCTAAGACGTCACCATAGGAGAAGCCACCGCAAGCGGCAAAGCCCTTAAAGTCCTTTAAGGAAATGCGACCGCTTAAGATGTCAGACATATGCACGTCGATGCAGTTAAAGCCGGCGCGGTTAAAGGCAGCGGCCATTTCACCTTGGGAGTTCACCCCCTGCTCACGCAAGATGGCTACCTTCGGGGCAATGGTGCCACCGATGTACGGGGCGGCGATATCTTCATTGACGTCGTAGCTTAATTTGACAAATAAGCCCTTATCGGCCTTACCCTTTAAGGCATGCTCCTCATCGGCACACTGCGGATTGTCGCGCAGACGCTGCATTTCATGCGTGGTCTTAGCCCACATGGTTCGCAGATAGGTGCGTTCATTATTGATGATGTCCTCACCGTTGCGGGTAAAGACAATGCGATCGTCATTGTTAAGACCGCCTACCACAAAACTGCAGCTAGCCAGGCCATGGCCGGAGAGAATATTTAAGACCTTTTCCTTATCCTCCAGGCGTACCTGCATTAAGGCGCCCGGCTCTTCGGTAAAGAGCACCGCCAAATCATCTTGACCTAATTCATCGACGCGCAGCGTAATACCGGTATGACCGGCAAAGGCCATTTCACAGGCACAGACAAAGAGACCACCGTCAGAAATATCGTGATAGGCCAGCACCAAGTCTTTTCGATTTAAGAACTGTACGGCATCAAAGAGGCCCTTTAAGCGCTGCGGATGATCTAAATCAGCCGGAACGGAGCCTAATTGCGAGTATACCTGCGCCAAGGCCGAGCCACCTAAGCGATTTTGTCTATCACCCAAGGTGACATAGATAAGGCAAGTATCGCCCTTATCGGTACGCAATTGCGGGGTTAAGGTGCGACGAATATCCTCGCAACGAGCAAAAGCGGAAATAATCAAGGACAGCGGCGCAGTTACGGTACGATTTTGCCCATCTTGCTGCCAAGTGGTCTTCATCGACATCGAGTCCTTACCCACCGGCACCGTGATCCCCAATTCCGGGCACAGCTCCATACCTAGGGTGCGCACGGCCTCAAACAGACCAGCATCTTCACCCGGGTGGCCGTTGGCTGCCATCCAGTTGGCCGAAAGCTTGACGCGATTTAAGTCGCCGATATAAGCAGCGGCGATATTGGTCACGGCCTCAGCTACGGCCAGACGCACCGATGCGGCATGATTTAACAATGCCACCGGCGTACGCTCGCCCATGGCGGCAGCTTCACCATGATAGCTGTCATAGGAGGCGGCGGTCACGGCCACGTCGGCCACCGGCACCTGCCACGGACCTACCATCTGATCACGGGACACTAAACCGGTCACGGTACGGTCACCAATGGTGATTAAGAAGGTCTTTTCAGCCACACAAGGCAGACGTAACACCCGCTCGCAGGCCTCTTGTACGCTGATGCCGGCGGTATTTAAGCGCGGGCTGTGCTGCTGTAAGCTCTGCACTTCTTTATGCATGCGCGGCGGCTTGCCTAAGAGAACGTCAAGCGGTAAATCAATCGGATTATTGTCAAAGCGACTGTCATGGAGCACCACGCGTCTTTCGGCAGTGGCCTCTCCGATGACGGCATACTGTGCACGCTCACGCTTGCAGAAGTTTTCAAAGACCGGGAATTTATCAGCAGCCACAGCTAAAACATAGCGCTCTTGCGACTCATTGCACCAAATCTGCAACGGAGACATGCCCGGCTCATCATTGGGGATGGCACGCAGTTCAAAACGGCCACCGACACCACCGTCAGCCACTAACTCCGGCATGGCGTTGGACAGGCCACCGGCACCGACGTCATGAATGAACATGATGGGATTATCCGGGCCTAACTGCCAGCACGCATCAATCACTTCCTGGCAACGACGCTGCATCTCCGGATTGCCACGCTGCACCGAGGCAAAGTCCAAGTCCTCGTTGGAGGCACCGGAGTTCATCGACGAGGCGGCACCACCACCTAAGCCAATGTTCATCGCCGGGCCACCTAAGACGATAAGCTTAGCACCAGGCTCAATATGATCTTTAATGATGTGCTCGCGACGGATATTACCCCAACCACCGGCTAACATAATCGGCTTGTGGTAACCGCGCACCTCGCGGCCGTTAAAGGAGGTCACTTCCTCTTCATAGGTTCTAAAGTAACCGCACAGATTCGGACGGCCAAATTCGTTATTAAAGCTCGCCGCCCCCAGCGGGCCATCAATCATGATGTCAAGAGCCGAGGCCAAACGGCTGGGCTTACCAAAATCATGCTCCCACGGCTCAATGGCCCCAGGAATACGTAAATTGGACACCGTAAAGCCGCAGATACCAGCCTTAGGCTTCGAGCCAATACCGGTGGCGCCTTCGTCACGAATCTCACCACCAGAGCCGGTGGCAGCGCCCGGGAACGGGGAAATAGCGGTCGGATGATTGTGAGTCTCGACCTTCATTAAAATCGGCAGATCTTCTTGATGATAGCTCCACTCCAAGCTCTTTCTGTCCGGGAAGAAGCGACCGGCAGCCGAGCCTTCCATCACTGCGGCATTGTCCTTATAGGCCGACAGCACATAATCCGGGGTCTTGGCAAAGGTATTGCGCACCATGCCAAAGAGCGAGGCATCTTCTTTCTTGCCATCAATTTCCCAGCTGGCATTGAAGACCTTATGACGGCAGTGCTCAGAGTTCATCTGCGCGAACATATAGAGCTCAATGTCAGTCGGATCACGCCCTAAATCAGCAAAGGACTTTAAGAGATAATCCATTTCATCAGGCGAGAGAGCTAAACCTAAATTGACATTAGCCTCCTCTAAGGCCTGACGCCCCCCGGTGGTTAAAGGCACGGTGGTAAAGGGCTTGGGCTCCTGCGCCTCAAACAAGGCCACGGCGGCATCAAAGCTATCTAACACCGTCTGCATCATGCGATCGTGAATTAAGGAGGCAATGATCTTGCGCTGCTCGTCATTAAACTCGGCGCCATCTGCGGACTTGATGTAATAGGCAATACCGCGCTCAATGCGATGAATCTTGGTCAAGCCGCAGTTTTTGGCGATATCGGTAGCTTTGGAGGCCCACGGTGAAATCGTACCGACGCGCGGCACCACGAAGAATAAAGTGCCTTCCTCTTTAACCTCAACGCCGGCCGGGCCGTAAGTTAAGATTTTGCTTAGGACTTGCTGCTCATTGTCATCTAAAGGAGCAGTCAAATCGACTAAATGCACATAGCAGGCTGCAATGGAGCTTACCGGTACCCCGGCCTGCGCCATCGCAGCACTTAACTTTTCAATCTTGTAATCGGATAAAGCTGAAGAGCCGCGCAAAATTTCCATAAGTTACTCTGCCTTGCTAGCTATTACTGATGGGTGAGACAAAATGTGATAAACATAATATTTTATGCCAAAATGATGCATAAACCTAGAAAAATATGCGATTTTCATCGCGACAGGATGGAGGTAAGAAGTCTTTCAAGCGCGCACTTTAAGTGCCGACAAATAAAGCCCCCTCAAGCCCCTCAGGCAAAATCCGTGCAGAAAAAAAAGATCTCGTAGCAGGGATCAAGGAAGGCCAAAGCTCGGGCTTTTTAAATTAGGGGGCGCTTAGCCCCCACAGGTAGGATAGCCAAGGCAAGACACAAGACTTGCCTTAGCACAAATTAAAGTTTAGAACTCGTAGCGGGCGCCGGCCGTAACTTGCCAGCTATCCTCGTAATCACCACCAAAGATGTGCGCCACATCTAACCACAGTTTGGCATCTTCCGTCACCGACAAGTCAACGCCAATACCGGCATCATACCAAGTCTGATCGCCCGAGAAATCGTCACTATAAGAGGTAGTTCTACCTACCATGTCATAGCCCTGATCTCCGCTAAACTCATGCAGTACGTCAGCCTTGATATAGACGCTGCTATCAGGCAGATCGCGGTTGAAGCTAAAGTCATAACCTGCACGCAAGCCGGCTCTACCGATAAAGCTATTGCTATCATCAAGCTCTGCCTTGACCCCACCATCAGTGGTAAAGTCATCGCCTTCAAGATGGATGTACTGTAACTGCACTTGCGGCTCGACAAATAACTGATTGGCAAAATCAAACTTCCAGCCGCTCTCTAAGCTAAGGCCATAGAAGCTTTGGTTCATATCACTGCCAATTTTAGCGCCCGCCGCATTTTTGACATCATAATCACTGTCAATCACGCCGCCCTTTAACACCACATCGGTGTAAAGACCAAAATCAGACAGCCAGGTATAGTACAGATTTAACGCATAGCGCTCACTCTCGTTATCACCCGAGACGCCCGGGATATCGATATCGGCATTGGTGTAATCAACTGCAGCGCCCAGCTCATGCTTGCCATACTGCTCGCTTACCACTCGATCGTAGCCTAGTTGGATCATATTCTTGTCCATCTCAAAGGCATCATCCCGCTCAAGGCTGGTATAGGTGTATCTGACCCACAGTCCGTTATTGCTCCCATCGATATAGCGGCTCTCTCCTCGGCGATCATTTAAACGATCTAAATCGGTGGCTAAGGCAAAGGAGGCAAAAGCGGCAGCCTTCATGAAAGGCTGATAAGCGCCAGTGACGTTACTCTTACGAGTGAAATACCAATAAGTAGTCCAATCACCCGGCGCCTCTGCATCAACTGACTCACTTTCAGTGGCGTAGAAAAAATCTATCGGCTCATCGGCACGGTAGGCTATGCCATCATGATTGGAGATAAATTTAGCTTTGTCGTCAACAAGCCGTGCAAAATAGATTTTATCGCCGATATCAAGATCATATATACCAGCAGCATCGGCGTCAAAGGACACCGTATGCGTGCATTCAGCACTACTTTCTGTAACAGATATGTAATCACTGTTTGAATAAAAGTTTCCCAATTCTTAGTACTATAGCCAAACCGTCGGCCGGACTCAACTGATTATACGGCAGAGCCGGAGAAGGTCTGTGCCGCAGCCTCTGCTTCCTTTTCTTTCTTACTTGACCTGCCGCGGTGCCGTTTGGGTGCTGCATCTGCCGTTGGTTCCGGATTTTTCCTTGGTCTTCCGCGCTTACGCTTCGGGGCAGCATCAGCTGGCTGAGGATTCTTTCTAGGTCTGCCTCTTTTGCCCGGCACTTTAAGTTCCGCCTTACCGGCACACAGCCCAAGTTCGACCAGCTCTTCGAGTCCCTCTTTAAAATGGTGCGTCCAGCCGCCGTCGTCCATTTTTACTTCCCGCGGGGCATCTACAGCTCTGTACAGCTGATCCAGATCCGAAAGCAGGCTGCGGTAAGTAATGTTCCTGAGCAGCCCGGCTTGATCTGCCTTTTTGACGCAGCGTGCGGTGATTGTTGTTGCTATCAGGTCGATGAACTCAGATCCGCGGATAGAAAATTCGTTCTGGACTTCAGTCTTGGTCAGATCTTCATCGTGCTTGTACATATCAAACAGGCATTCAATGCCCCAGCGCTCGGCAAAGCACTTGTAGATGGTCAGCAAGTCCAAGTCCTGATCAGACTCAAAAACGATCACACCGAAAACCTCGCGCTTCATTTCATACTTCTTAACGTCGATATCCTGGTTAGCCGAGAGGGCAGCGCGCTCTACGTAAGAGTTCTTTTCAAGGGACTCACGGGTCAGATCCTGATAGGAGTACAGGAACGACCCGTGCTCCATCTTCACCTTTCTGCACAAGATCTTAGTACGTCCGCCGTAGATAATCGCCTTGTTGAACTTCAGCATGCCGTACTTCTTGATCCGGGAGTCATTGCGCTTGAGCGGCAGCAGGTAATGCAGCATGGGGCGGTTTTTAAGTTCATCTTCAATCGCCCGGAGGGGAAAGCCTTTATCTGCCAAAATCAGCCCTTTGGTTAGATTGTTATGCTGAATAAATTCTTTGAAAGCTGCGGCATCAATACAGTTGCCGGGGAATACTTCCGCGCAGATTGGTTCCTGCGTTTCGATGCTGTACGCATACAGTATGGAGATGTCTTTAACACCGCGGACTCGGCCTTTATAGGAAAAGGCGCTGAATCCGTTGACTGAGCTGGTGTCCTGCTTCAGCGTGCCGTCGATGGCGATATGGTCCTGCTCACATACCGCATCAATGCGCTTTTTAATAAAGGCTTGGCGCTTGGCGCGATCCATTCCCAGATTCTGCAGGAAGGTACAAATCGAATTCTTAGACAAGGACATACCAGGATAAAACACCGAAAGAAAGGTGCGTTTGTATTCCGAGCCGTAGCGGTTAGACGCAATGTCAGGCTTAATGGCGCGCAGGGAAGCTATCGTCATGATCAGCATCGCATCCGCCGTATTAAAAGATCCCTCCAGATCAGTAAGCAAATCAGCCGAAACCGAATGGACAAAGGCGCTGCCGCCATAGCTCAAATCAGCGGGACCATCTGCTCCGGTCTTGCTTTTAACAGTTAACGGGTGAAAAGCGAGATCGATGATGTGCCCTATCACTTTGCCGTTGACTGGACGGGGATTCCTGCCGGGTTCATAAATAACGCGGCTGCGTTCTCTAACCGCATAACGATAAGTCCCGTAAGTGCCGCTGTCCTCAACAATGGTATTGCGGGGACGGGGTACTTTGCGAATTTCCTCAGGAACAGCCATGCCGGAGCGCCTCATAAATATCAGACTATAGTTCGAATATTAACATATTTCGGACTAAGAAACTTATTTTATTGAAAAGAAGGGCAGCTATAGTGAAAAATAGTAAGAGTTTAAACAGCAAAAATTGCTTAAATACAGGGAA
>JAHLFG010000071.1 GCA_018883895.1 Candidatus Anaerobiospirillum merdipullorum | reverse complement strand
TTGCTGCGCGTTGACCAAATCCATGTTGATATCGCTAGGATGCGCAAAAGCCTGCGCAATCGCTTCCTTGGTGATTTCCGGGTACTTAACGCGCCAATACGGCTTTTTCCCACCTAAGACTTCGCGCAAATGCCAGGCAATGGCCTCACCTTCACGATCCAAGTCCGTGGCCAGATAAATGGTGTCAGCTTCCTTGGCCAAGGCCTTTAATTCCTTGACCACCTTATCCTTACCGGGCATGATTTCATAATGCGCCTGCCAATTATGCTCCGGATCAATGCCCATGCGATCGTAAAGCGGATTACCCGTACGCGAGACTTTATTCTTGCTACGTTCAGAGGAAGAGGGCAAATCGCGAATATGACCCACGCTCGCTTTTACAATATAGTCATCGCCTAAGTAGCGGTTAATAATGGCCGCCTTTGAAGGCGACTCGACGATAACTAATGCTTTACCCATCTGCCTCTCCTTATTTTCTTATTTTTCTGCGTATTCACTTGAGATTTAATGTATATGTTCCATGCTCTCGGCCCGCTGCAATTGCTCTTGCACAGCAGTCTGAGGTGAAAAAGCGCTCCATAGCTTTAAACGCGCCAACTTACCTAAAAAAGCCTGTAGACCGCTCTTTTTAGGTTTGCTCACCGCCACTGACAGCACACAATTTAAGGTGCAATTTGCGCGCTTTAAGATATATTCTTCCGAGGTAGCTAGCTCATCGACTAAACCTAGTTCCAAAGCATCCACGGCCAGCCAATGCTCGCCGGTGGCCACTTTATCCCCATCAAGTTGCGGTCTGAATTTGAGCACCTGCTCCTTAAAGCGCCGATGAATGGCCTCAAGCTCATCCTTAAACTTGGCACGACCTTCTTTAGTGTTAGGGCCTAACATGCTTAAAGTACGCTTGTACTTACCGGCCGTGACCTGCTCATAATCCACTTGATAATGGTCAAGCAGGCGATGGAAATTGGGAAACTCAGCCACCACTCCAATGGAGCCAATATAAGCAAAGGGCGCGGCGACAATTTTATTGGCCACACAAGCCATTAAATAACCGCCGGAGGCGGCCACACTATCGACACAGACCGTAAGATAAATGCCTTTATTGCGCAGACGCAATAATTGGGAGGACAACAGACCATAGCTGTTGACCATGCCCCCGGGCGAGGTTAGCTTAATGACCACTTCATCGCGCTCATCGGCCACCTGCAAGAGAGCATTAATCTCATAGCGCAGCCGCTTAACCTCCGTCCCCTTAGGCGAGCCCATAAAATCGAGCACAAAAAGATTGCGCGGACAGAAAGTCCCCTGCCCCTGCAACTTCTTAATGTGCGCAAGCTTCTGTGCCCGTTGCGCTTTGTGCCGTTCAAGCTTGGAGAGCTTGCCTTGTGGGGCGTTATCCTTCGTAGCTGACAGCGCGGCATCCGCCGTGCCATCCTCGACGCTCGTCGTCGCTGCGCTATTGGTCGGCGACTTTGATGTTTCGGTGGCCGTGGTGTCCACGCTGGCGTTTTTAGTCTTTTTGCGCCGTTTAAACCAGGCAAACCAGCCTTTTTGTTGCTCTTTTTCATCCTTACGCAGCTTGCGCTCCGGATCAGCTTGCTTTAAGGCCTTGGTAATGGCCTTGCGTTGGCTGGCAAGCTCTTGGGTCAAATCCTTAATTTCAAGATGTACCTTAGTCTTATCCTTGCTATCTTTGCCCTTACGCGCTAGGGAAAAAAGTAAAGCAAGCAAAATGCTTACCACCACCAATACCAGCACGGCTTTGAAGGCAAAGAGTAAGATGTCATACAAAAAGTCGCCTAGCATGGTTATGCCTTATCCTGTTTGTCGTTATTAACTAAGACAATCTTGTCGTCATAAATCTCGATTAAACGCTGCTTGTACAAAGCCCCAATGGCCTTTTTAAACTTGCCCTTAGAGATATGCAAATAGTCTTCAATCTCCTCAGGATCGCTCTTATCGCCAAAGGGCAATTGCCCCTGTGCACGCTGTAACAATTGCCAAATTTCATCGGCCGCCTGCTCTACCCCGCCCCGTCCCGGACGCTGCAGCCCTAAATCTAATTTGCCATCCTCGCGTTGTTGCAAAATATAAGCACGCATGCGTTTGCCCAAGGTCAGCGGTTGCTTCAGTTCAGTGCGATAGATAAGACCAAAATATTGATCATCCACCGCCACACGTAACCCCAACGGGGTACGGGCCAGCGGCACGATGGTAACCTCATCACCACTTGCGTAGGTATGCGCCGGTGCCACATCGCTTAAATAGCGGCTAAAACGCTGAGTACCAAAGAGGCGCCCGTCATCATCAATGGCCACATAGATAAGTACATAGGTTCCGGTTTCAAAATATCCTCTTTGCTCGGATACCGGCACCACCAATTCCTTGGGAATGCCTAAATCTAAATAGGCCGTGCCACATTCAATGGAATTGACGCGTAAGGCCCCCACCATGCCAAGCTCCAAATAAGGCTTTTTGGCCGTTGCCAAGACCCGTCCACCATCGTGGTAGAGAAAAACTTCAAGTTTATCGCCAATTTTTAAATCAGCAGGTAATTGGGAATGAGGGACGAAAAGATTACCGTAGACATCGGCATCAACATAGGCACCGGCATCCTTGATATCCACTACCGTTAAGGGAATTCTGATGCCTAAAGGGCTCTGTGCGTTCATATATAACCTTTAGCACGTGCACCCGGACTTACGGGGCAATGATGTGCTCCTTTAAAGTTAAGACTAAGTATGCCTTAAGCTGCCCTGACGGGGACAAAAGCCGTCAAACCAAGCCCAAAGGCGCAACTTCTTTTTTTAGGGTAAAGAAATTTTGTAATTTTTAAAATAGCTTTTTGCAAAAACCTGAAAGCTGTGTCACAAATCAGCGCACGCCGTGTGGGTGCACGGCGTGTGCTCTTATTTAGATCTGAGCGGTAAATTTACGCTCATCGTAGCGATAGTAGATAAAAAGCGCGATAAAGCCCAAGCAAGCTAAAGCTGCGCCAAAGAGAGTGATAAAGTGAAGCGGCAGGTCAAAAACAAAGGGCAAACCACCCACATAGGCCCCTAAGGCATTGCCTAAGTTAAAGGCTGCCTGAACGCTGGCGGCACCTAGGAGTAAGCCACCTGGCGAGCAACGTAAGATTGACACCTGCTCTGGAGCCGAGAGCGCAAAGAGCATGCCGGCTGTCAGGCAAATGAGCACAATGCAGATAATGGTATGCGAGCCAAAAAGCGCAATGCCGCCTAAGAGGAAGACCGCTATCAATTGATACCAGCACGCGGCGCTCCCTGGTGTAAAGAGATCGCAAATGCGTCCTGAGATCAAATTGAAAATCACCATGCAAACACCCATTGCCACCAAGACGGCTGAGACGTATTCAAGCTTTACGCCTGCTACCATGGTCAAAATGGGGCTGACATAGCTTTGCATGCAGAAAATACCGGCATTACCCAACAGCGTAGCGGCCAAGACCAACCAAGGCGCGCGATGCTTTAAAAAAGCAAATTGCCCCTTAAAGCCAGTATCCTCAATGCGCCCGACATCCTTGACCCAAAACGCGCAGGACACTAAGACTAAGACGCCCCAGAACACCACCAAATAGAAAATAACGCGCCAGCTTAAAGTATGTGCCAAAGCTGTGCCTAAGGGGACACCAAACACATTGGCAATGGTCATGCCGGCAGTCATGATAGCCACGGCTGAAGTGCCGCGCCCTTGCGTGGCAATACGCTGGGCAATAATTGAGCCAACCCCAAAATAACTGCCATGGGGTAGGCCGGCAACAAAGCGGGCACTAATTAAGAGCTCATAATTGGGCGCCCAGGCAGTAAATGCGTTACCGACAATATGGATCACCACCAAGATAAGCAAAATGGTCTTGAGCTTTAAATGGCGCATAAAGACCAACATAAAAGCGCCCACCGCTACGCCCAAGGCATAGGCGGAAATGGCATGGCCGGAAGTGGCCAAATCAAGGTGCAAATCCTCTGCCCAATACGGCAGCAGGCCCATGGCTACATATTCGGTGATCCCCAGGCCCAGGGTGCCGAAAGCTAAAGCTATCAACGCGCGAATCGAGGCCATACGCTCTCCCTTTTTTGTGCTTATTATCCCTAAATAAAAAACGGCGCCACCAAGAGCACCGTTTTCTATCATCTTTACTTAAGGTAAAAATGCAATCAAAGCTTAGACACGGGTGAAATCCACGTGCAGGATACGCGAGCTCACCGGGTGACGCTGCATATCGGTAGGCTTAACGGCAATCGCCTCACCATTAACATTAATGGTGATAGGCTCATTGTAGAACTCATCCTTTAAAGCTGCCACAATCAGCTTCTTCTCATCTAAGGTGATGGAAATGGTGTCTACATTGCTGCCGATGATGATGGCAGGAATGAAACCGTCACGACGAAGGCGGCGGCTCGCACCTCTCCCCAGGTCAGAACGGACAACTGCATCTAAAGAAATAGCCATGATATAAATCCTTTAATTAATGAATAATCATATAATTGAAGTTCATGTCCTGCGACCAAGGCATGAACGCGCGCCATTATAAGGTAAAATGCGCGCCCTGTCCAAGCTTTTTTGCCGCAAAAGGCCAAGTTTGAGTACCGTTTTATCAAGCGCTTGTTTTTCTCATTTAGGTATTTTGGCGCTTTACTGTGCTATCTTGAGCGCATTTGCATGCAGAGCTGATACAGCGTTTTATCCAAGGCTTATACTGCGCTTAATAATAGATATAAAAGGGAAGCATATGACCGTTGAATTTGACCGTCCGACTAAGGATGAATCCTTTATGGAAATTGCGCAAGCCGTTTCCATGCGCTCGACTTGCATTCGCCGCCGCTATGGAGCGGTGATTGTCTCCAAGGATGGCCGCATCGTCGCCACCGGCTACAATGGTGCCCCGCGCCATCGCGCCAATTGCTCGGACTTGGGCACTTGCTTGCGCGAGCAGCTGAAGATTAAGCCCGGTACGCATTATGAGCTGTGCCGCGCGGTACACGCTGAGGCCAATGCCATTATCAATGGCAATCCCTTAGATGTCGTCGGCGGAACACTCTATTTGGCCGGCACCGAGGTAAAAACTGGCAAGCCCACTAAGAGTATGCGCCCATGTGCTATGTGTGAGCGCATGATTTTAAATGCCCAAATTGCACGCGTGGTCTTGCGCGATGAAAACGGCAAGTTATTTACCGTAAATCCCTTAGAGTGGGAAGATGACATTATGCAACGGGCCATCCATACGCTAGCGCAAGAAGGTAATGGCCCGACATCTGCCCCAGCGGGCGGTTGCGGCTGCGGCGGGTGCTGCGGCGCTTAATCCTCCGGCACCGGAGTGGGCCACAGTTCAGGCGGACGCGCCTCAATGCGATCAGGATCCCAGGCGCGACGCTCATGCTTGTCAAGCTCGCCTAAAGCACTCATCTCCTCGGGCGTGAGCTCAAAGTCATACAGTTGCGAATTAGTTAAAATCCGCGCGGCATGTACGGACTTGGGGATGACAATTACCCCGCGCTGTAAGTTCCAGCGCAAAATAACTTGCGCGGCGCTGACCTTATAGTGCGCGGCAATGCTTAAAATGCGCGGATCATTAATCAGTAAATTCCCCTGCCCTCCTAACGGCGAATAGGCCTCCAGCGCCACCTGATGAGCCTGACTCCAGCCTAAAAGCACATTTTCGGCATTAGCGGGGTGACACTCCGTTTGATTTACCTGCGGCATGACCGTGGCGCCGGCAGCCTTGAGCATGGCAAAGTGATGAATCTTAAAATTGGACACCCCAATGGCGCGGCATAAACCCTCGCGCTGTAATTGCTCCAACTCAAGATAGGCGCGCTCAAAGCCGACAAAGGGCCAATGCAAGAGATAGAGATCAACATAATCAAGCCCCAAGCGCGCTAGCGATTCCGTAAGGCCGCGGCGCGGAGAGTCGTAATCGGTGCGCCACAACTTGGTGGTGACAAAGACTTCCTCACGCTTAAGCCCACTATCCTTAATCCCGCGGCCGACACTCTTTTCATTGCAATAAATGCGCGCGGTATCAATATGGCGATAGCCATACTCCAAAGCCGTACGCACCGCCGCACGGGTCTCCTCGCCACTTTTGGACCTAAAGACCCCCAAGCCCAATAGCGGCATCTGCACGCCATTATTAAGCTCCACCGTAGAATTGATACTTAACATCTGACCTTTCCTTATTTTCTCTGCGCAAATAGCTTTAACTTGGTTTTCTTTAGCTTATTGTAGCCTGAAGTTTATGCTCAGGCGCTTTCTTTGCCCTCGAGTGCATCCTTATCAATTAAAGCAAAAGCTGCCGCCAGCACGCGCTCATCAGCCCCCAAATCGGTCATATGCTCAGAAAGATAACGCCGATAGGCCCGCGCTCCGCGTATGCCACTAAAAAAGCCTAACAAATGGCGGGCAAAGTGGTGTAGAGCCACCCCGCGACTGCGCAATAAGGCCGCTTGAGCGATAAATTGCTCCATGCACGCGGCGCGACTTAAGACGGGTGTAGCGTAGCCTAAGATGGCACTATCTACGCAAGTAAGCAGATACGGATTGTCGATAATGGCCCGCCCGAGCATCACCCCATCGACCTGCGTTAAATGCCCCTGACATTGCTCTAGGGTCGTAATCCCGCCATTAATGGTAAAAAAGATCTGCGGGAACATTTTCTTGAGGCGATAGACGCGATCGTAATCAAGCGGCGGAATGGTGCGATTTTGCAGCGGCGACAGACCGTTGAGCCAAGCTTTGCGGGCATGCAAAATAAGATGCTTAACCCCCGCGTCAACCAAACTTTGTACCAAATGCAAGGTAAAGTCCCAACTGTCATCCTCATCCACGCCAATGCGCGTTTTAATGCTCACCGGGATATCCACCGCCCCTTGCATTGCTTGAAAAATTTCACATAACAGCGGAATATCCTTCATTAAGATGGCGCCAAAGGCCCCGCGCTGCACCTTATCGGACGGGCAACCGGCATTGATGTTAATCGCGCTATAACCAAGGGCGGCGCCCACCTTAGCCGCCTGCGCCATCTTAGTAGGATCGTTGCCTCCTAATTGTAAGGTCAGCGGCAACTCGACCTCATCAAAGGCAATTAAATGATGTTTGCCATGCACAATGGCATCGGCGGCTATCATCTCGGTATATAGCATCGCGTGCTTGGTAAGCACACGGGCCATCAGACAAAAAGGACGGGTAGTCACATCCACCATCGGCGCGATGGCAAAGCGATCGGCGCTATAGGGTGCCGGCATGCAAATTTCCTCAAATTTTAGGCAGGATAGAGACGCAAAGGCCCTGCCATAACAGAGCCTTGCACAAGAAAGTTAAGTTACAGCGCCTTAGTTATTATTTTTGCGCTCTTTAAATTTACGCGTTAAAGTTTGCAGACGCGTCGGATGAATCGAGTCGGCAATTTGCGTGCTATCAGAGCTCATAAAGCTCATCTTAGTTAGATTATCGCGCACGATCGGGCTTAACCAATACTCAAAGAAGGTCGGCAAGCCTACCGTAATGCGGGTGATCTTGTCGCGTAAGACTTTTAAGTTGTCATTGTTGGGGTTACGTAAGAATTGGGCAATATGGCCACCGACCTCACGCATTTGCGCCGCCGTCGCGCCACGGGTGGTGGGCGCTAAGGTAGAGAAGCGAATGGCATCAAACTTCACCTCAGGATCTGCCGTTTCAATGGAGCAAATACGCACATTTACCCCGGCATCGGCCAGCATTTCCTGTGCGCCACGGGCAGAGGATAAGGCACAGTCCTTACTATCGACCAAGATAAGATGACTATCAGAGCCCTGGCACATGAAATTAAGCCCGCCTTGCTTTAAGCCCTCGCCCAAAGCCTTGGCATTGTTCACCACCGCCTTGGCATACTCGGCATAAATGGGCTCGGCCATCTCGCCAATACGCGCCTCTAAGGCGGCAAGTTGGGCCGTCTGCAGTCCGGTATGTCCACCGATATAGACAGATCTATCGATAGCATTGGCAATATTTTCGCGACATAAGATGACGCTTGCTTGCGGCCCTTGCAAGGAGCCGTGGCAGGAGAAGGTCACCACATCGGCATGCGGCACCGGTGACGGTAAGGCCCCACCGGCAATTAAACCGGCGATTTGTGAAATATCACACCACAAGAGCGCATGGCATTCCTTGGCAATATGCGCAAAGCGCGCATAATCAATCTCCAAAGGATAGTTAATCGGCGAGACGATGATCATCTGCGGCATGCAAGCCTTGGCCTGCTTTTCAATGGCATCCATGTCCAAACGCTGCGTCTTGGGATCAATACTGAAATTGACGAAGCGATAGGCCAAGGATTCGGAATTGCAGTGCTCCTTTTTACGTAAATCAAGTGACATCACGATGTCACCGCGTTTAGTTAAGCTTTGGAACACGCAACGCGAAGCCGCTTCAATGGAAATGGTGCGTAAATTAGCATGATCGGCCTTAAACAGATCACAAATGCGCTTGGCAGTTAACGATTCCAAGCCGGCATCTAATCTATAACCCGAGACCTTAGAGGTATTGACCAACACACTACCCATAATGGCAGCGCATAAGGGTGAAGTGCTATTTTCATCCGGAATAAAGGACAGCGAGAGTCGCTGATGCTCCAACTCCTTTTCAAAATAGGAATAAAGGTCAGGATCAAAGCCGCGGATTACATTTAGCGGATTCATAACATACCCCTGTCGCGTTTTCTTTTTAAGTGGAAGGTTCAACTGAAAATATATAACAAAAGATGCTGCTTTGACAGCAAAAAGCACGGTGGCACCGCGATTTTGTCTGTCAGTCCACATTTTTCTGCCCTAAGGCTTGTAAGCTATGGGTGCCCTATGCCGGCCTGTGCTAGATTAGAGGATAAAGCTCATTGTTTAAGGATGAAAAAATGCCCGTGCGCCTACTCGCTTTTACCTCCCTGCTTACCTTAGGCTTATGCTTTTTAGTAAGCACTAGCGCCTACGCCGCCTCGGAAGCTACCGGGATGACGAGCAAACCCTTGCCGCGGGGCTTTGATAGTATTGACGAGCGCGGACGCGCTCCGCTGGGCTTTACGCAAAATCCGCGCGACAATACCTTAGCGCAACTTGAGGCGGTAGCGGAGGATGGCGATTTTGCCGTCTTACGCGCCACGGTCAAAGAGCAAATAGATAGCTCCACCTTTATGTTGTGTGATGACAGCAAAACCTGCCTTAAGGCGACCTTGAGTGAAAATACAGAGCCTAGTGGCGTGCAACTTGAGGTCGGTAAGAGCTATCAATTGTGGGTACAAGTTGAGCGCTCTTTCTTAACGCTCAACTTAGCAATCCGGATTTGTGCGCCGCTACAGCCTTAATACAGCCCGCGACAGCTTACGCAACAGCGTTGCGCGCCGCGCACCTTTAACAGCTCAATTAACGCGGCGATAAAGTCGCTTAAGGTAATGCGACTACTGCCATCAATGCCCATGGGCAAAACATCCGAGCATAACTCAAAGCGTCCCTTGCCATAGCTGTGCTCATCTAAAAGCAAGGGCGGACACAACAAGGTCCAGTTAAAATCCCCCCAGCGCTGCAAAGTCTCCCACAAGGTCTTACAGCGTATAGGATCGCTCTGCCCGCCGATGCTGTGCACCAAGGGGCTATCGGCCAGCAATTGCCGCCTGCTATTATCGACATAAAGTAAGCTGCAATCACCAATGCCCAAATAATGACAAGAAGTGTGCATCAGCTTGTCATGTAAGAGCTCAAGCGGGGTCTGCCCCGGCGCAAAGGCTTTAATGCGGGCAAAGCTTAGCGCATCGATGAGCACATGAAAGCGCGCCAGCTCCTGCACCGTAAGCTCACCGGGCTCTTTGATGATGATGGGGCCATTGCCTACTAAATCGGCCGGAGTGGACACAATGGACGTCACCGCCATCTTACAGTCTTCGGCATGTAAGACAATGCGTCGCCCCAGCGCACTATTGGCCCCTAAAACTGCTACTTTCATGGCTTTATTCACGCCTTAAGCGGGTGTTCCACCTATATGTAGCCAATGCTCAAAGCATTTTTGCCGATGCCACTCCAAATACTCCCGCTTAGGCCACAAAGCCTTATCTTGCGGTAAGGTCAGTTTCTGCCCGTCATAGCGCTTATAATCCCCTGCCCCGACACTGTCGACACTTGCAGAGACCTTGATGACAATGGCTTCATCGCCCTGATAGCACAAAGTCATAAAGCCCTCAGAGAACAGTCGATGGAAGTCCGTGCGCATCAAGATACCGTTTTGCACACTTTGGAAAGTATTGCTATAGCAAGGCTGAATATTAGCCACATCAAGTAAGGGCAGGCAGGCACTGCCGGTGATGGCACATTTAAAGCCATAAGCAGCTTGTACCGCAGCATAAAAACCGTCGATATCCGAGTGCTCCACTTGTTTGGCAGCCAGATAATAGATCCCGCGCCAATTAGAGCTGTATTCATCCGTCTTAAGCCCGGCCCGTCTATCACGGAGAATACGCTTTAAGTACAGCCCCAGCGGCTCCTTTAAAGAGAGGATAAAGCGCGTGCCTGATGCGGTGAACTCATCTTTAAACTCGTCAGGTACCAACAGGGTTTCACTCTTGGAGAAAATAAAGGTACCAAAGAGCACCGAAGAGACCAGCATGCTGTGCTCATCGCCACCTTGACGCTTTATTTCAGCAAGTAAATCGGCATAAGAGCTTGAGCCATTACGCACGCCAAAGCGTTCCCAAGCAATTTTAGGTGACTGCTCCCCCCAGCTGACGAAATAGCCTCCGCCGACAATCAGCTGATGACCATTATCGGGCATTACATAAATAACTAGGGTGCCGGGCTTGACATGCACTAACTCCGGTGCCGGATCTTTTTCTTTTAAAGTCCAGAAATTGGTAGCGCTTGAGCCTGCGGAGATATATTCATTTTTGACAATGTTATACCAGCTCGGTTGTACCCTACAGACTAAGATTTCATCTGACTGCAGCATGTTTATTCCTTATGTAAATAACCTAGCTCACATCTTAAAGCAAAAATGGGACAAAAAGTGCGAGAGGCCCCGCAAATGCGCCCCACCGTGCTTTTTAAGGACGTGCCCAGGGCTGTACTTTTTTGTCAAGTCATCAGATCTTTTTAATTTTTTGAGTTGCATCACAAATTTAACAAAAAACCGCCGCATTGCACCAATTTTGTACAGTCAATAAATTACTCAACCCAGACGATTTAACAGCTTTTTGTAAACGCTTTCATAAATCAACGCTAATTTTTAGTCTGTGAAAACGTTTTCACTAAGGATAAATTTTCTAGTATCCAAGTTTTTTAAAATTAATACAGCAAATTTATAGCTAAAAATAAATATTGTATAAAACAAACTATTTAATATTAGATTGATTAGCACTTTTTCCGGCTGTATAACTTGCGGCACTTAAAGCGCCTTGCGGTTTAAGTTTAGTTTGTGTTTTAGGTTAATACAGTGAGGATTTATGGATAACGTTACGCAAGGACTGAGCACCATAGATTATGTGATCTTTGGTGTCTACGTCCTCATCATTATCTGCGTCGGCCTGGCCGTGTCGCGCAAAAATAAGCAAAGCACCGAAGGCTACTTCCTGGCCGGCAAGTCTCTGCCCTGGTGGGCCGTTGGTGCATCCTTAATTGCCGCCAACATCTCAGCTGAGCAGTTCATCGGTATGTCAGGCTCCGGCTTCTCCATTGGTTTGGGTATCGCCTCTTACGAGTGGATGGCAGCCATCACCTTAATCTTAGTTGGTAAGTACTTCCTGCCTATTTTCATTGAAAAAGGCATTTACACCATCCCGGAGTTCGTCGAAAAGCGCTACAACAAGAGCTTAAAGACCATTCTGGCCGTGTTCTGGATCTGCTTGTACATCTTCGTTAACTTAACCTCCGTGCTCTACTTGGGCGGCCTGGCCTTAGAGACCATCTTAGGCATCCCGATGATGTATACCATCATTGGTCTGGCTATTTTCGCCTTGGTGTACTCCGTTTACGGTGGTCTGTCGGCCGTGGTTTGGACCGACGTGATTCAGGTGGCCGTGCTGGTCATAGGTGGTTTTGCCACTACCTACTTAGCCGTGACCTTCATTGGTCAAGGCGAGGGCTTCTTCTCTGGTATGGGCTCTTTAATTGATGCCGCTCCGGATCACTTTGTGATGATCTTAGACAAGGAAAATCCGCAGTATATGAACCTGCCGGGCATTGCCGTGCTCATCGGCGGTTTGTGGGTGGCCAACTTGTACTACTGGGGCTTCAATCAGTACATCATTCAGCGTACCTTTGCCTCCAAGTCCGTCTTTGAGGCGCAAAAGGGCCTGGTGTTTGCTGCTTTCTTAAAGCTCATCATTCCGTTCTTAGTGGTAATTCCAGGTATTGCCGCCTTCGTGATCGTCAACGATCCGGCCTTAATGGCGCAGTTAGGTGAAGCTGCCAACCACTTTATGCCTAGCCTCGAGCATGCTGACCGCGCTTATCCGTGGTTAACGCAGTTCCTGCCGGCCGGTATTAAGGGCTTAGTCTTCGCTGCCTTAGCCGCCGCCATCGTGTCGTCCTTAGCCTCGATGTTAAACTCCACTGCCACCATCTTTACCTTGGATATTTATAAGGAATACATCGATAAGAACGCCTCTGACTACAAGCTGGTCAACATCGGTCGTCTGACTGCCATTGTGGCCTTAGTCATCGCCGTGTTCTTAGCCCCGATGTTAGGTGCCATCGATCAGGCCTTCCAGTTCATTCAGGAGTACACCGGCTTAGTATCCCCGGGCATCCTGGCCGTGTTCATGTTAGGTCTCTTCTGGAAGAAGACCACCACCTTCGGTGCCACCGTCGGTGTGTTAGCTTCCATCCCGGTTGCCTTATTGCTTAAGTTCCTGCCCCTTGAGATGCCGTTTATGGATCAGATGATGTACACCTTCATCCTGACCGTTGCCATCATCGTCTTCGTCTCCCTAAGCTCTTCCGAGAACGATGACGATCCTAAGGGCATTCCGCTGACCAAGAAGATGTTTGCCACCTCCACCGCCTTCAAGATTGGCAGCTATGTGGCTTGCTTAATTACCGCTGCCCTCTATGCAGCCTTCTGGTAAAAATTACTGTAGTTAAATCAGGCAAGCAGGGCCTTCAGGCCCTGCAATTTTGGCAGTAAAGACTCTGCGGCATTGGCCTTAGGGTCTTTTTTATTGCCTCTTTCTAGCCCACAAGTGCTTTAGCGCTCGGCGATGGCGATAGAAGAGTTTACCGCGTCAATTTGCGGAAGTTTTTCTATTTCCTCACGCACGTATTTAATAAAAAGTTGCGCCGCCGGCGTCAGCGGCCGGGCCTTCTTCCAGGTCAAAAAGGCCGAGCTGACAAAGGCCGGTTCAAAGGGGATAAACTTAAATTGCGGCGGTAGCGGATTGATGATGCCTTCAAAGGTCATCACCGCGCCTAAGCCCTCCTCACACATGATAAGGGCGTTGTTGAGCAGTGAAAAAGTGGCACTAAAGCGCAATTTACTTAAAGGAAAGCCCAGCCACGCATCCAAAAAGCCCGAGGTGACATTGGCCTTGGACACCAAAAGCGGGATGCCGCGCAATTGCTGCACATGTAAAGACGAGCACGCCCACAGCGGACTGTCCTTGGTGACAATCAGCCCCCATTTGGCCTGCGAGCGCAAATTGATATAGTCAAAGGCCGCGCCGGGCACCGGCACCACCATGCCAAAATCACAAGATCCCGCCTCCAGGCGTGAAAAGGCAATATCACGCGTGGCGGAAATGACATCAAAGCGCACAAAGGGATGGGGGGTATTAAAGCGCGCCATGGCCCGCGCCAGCACCCGCATGGCCGGTGCTTCGGCGGCAATAATGGTCACCGTGCCCCGCAATTCTACCGAGCCTTGCACCTCTTCTTTAATGCGCTTGGCCATATCCATCAGCTCCACCGCGCGCTCATAAAACTGCAAGCCTTTTTCCGTCAGCGTAATGCCGTGGCGACTGCGTTTGATAAGCTCGTGGCCTAACTCATCTTCCAGCTCTTTAATTTGCCGCGTCAGGGTAGGTTGCGTAAGACAGAGATCGGCGGCGGCTTTGGTGATACTCCCAGCCCGCACCGTGCTAATGAAATAGCGAATAACACGCAAGTCCACAGATTTACTCCTTATGATTATGTTTCATTTAAGTTTACATGCTTTTTACGCATGTAAGCAGATAAAAACAAAGTATTTTGCGCACTTAAAAACTTACGCTAAGCTTGAGGGCATGACTTTACGGAGATGAGAACATGCTTTGGGATAGCATCAGCGACTTTAATTGCCCGGCAACTAAAAATCCACCGTCCATGCGCGTGCAAGGCGAGGTCTATGTGCAAACGCTCAATCGTGATGATTGTGTCTTTAACGCTCCGCTGTTCTGCATCCGCTTTACGCCCAAGAGTTACACGCATTGGTGCCGTTGCTCTGGCGGCGTGATCATATTGGTGCTAAAAGGCAATGCCCGCTTAGGACTGCGTCAGGCTCCCCTCAAGGATTTTCATGCCGGAGATCTTATTCGCATCAGTCCCCAACAAGAGCACTTTATCGTCGCCGGCCAGGCCGGTTGCACCGTCTTGGCGATTTTAACCAACCTGCCCAATAATTGCGTCTCCTTTGGGCAGGAGGTCGATCTGCAAAGTTTTACCTCCCCGCCTGACGTTGACTAGAACTCAAAGCTGTAGATAATATCGACCGCCTGATCAACTGAGGAGACAAATTCGGCATAGAGGCGGCGCATAAACTCATAGCGCAGCTTAAACTCACCGACGGCATTAAAGACGCCATAGCCATAACCAACGCGGATATTGCGCGTAATATAGCCTTGCACCTGTACCTGCGTATCATCGCCTGAGCCTGCGGTATTGACGCGCACATTTTGCACGCCAAAGGCGCCCACCATCGAATTAACGAGGCCGCCAAGCGAGCTTACTCCCAGCCCCACCAACATGCCCGAATTATTGCCATCATTTAAGTTTGAGCTCTTATCTAGGCCATGGCCATAGAGCAAATAGGACATGATCTCATTTTGCGACATCGAGGGCTTGGAGAATAAGGTCACCTGCGGGGCCAGCGCATCGCCCGTGACGCGCACCCCCGCTTCGACGTTATCTTCCATTTCCTCAGGATCGGCAACAACTTCCACATCAAGGCCTGGATTGGTCAAAGGACCGTTGAAGCTTGCCCGGGCGTGATTGACAAAGAAGTGGTGGCCATAGAGATCAGCCCGCCCATCCACCAACTCAAGCTGACCTTGTCCGCTAATATCGTTTTGCGTCAGCTCTTTGTTAATGTGCAATTGCCCGCTAATACGTGCCTCGAGGCCCATCGCTGACACGCGCACGTCATCGCCCATTGCCACCGTCAGATCAACCGTCGCCGGAACCGGAGCACTGGCCTCTTGAATTAAGACGCGCGTCCCTCCTTCCGGGACAATGATTTCATCACTCGAGGGCATCGCGCCTGACGAGCCTAATGAGCTTACGCTAATTAAAGCCTGCGGAATGGTCACCTGTCCGCTTACGGCAAAGTGATCACCCATTTGGGCAGTGGCATCGATATCGGCAAAAGCCTGTCCAAAGCCCATGAGGAAGGCCGGCAGACGGCGGGCGGTAACTTGTAACTGGCCTTGCGCGCCTTGTGACCAGTCAAGTGCCCCATCTAAATTTAGCTTACCATCATTAAGACCGATAAAGCCTGACAGATCGCCCTGTTGCCCGTGGGCCAATAATTTTACGTCAAAGCTTTCTACTTGACCGACGTCATAGCGCGGCTCGGCGCTACCGGTGGCAGTTATTTCACCATTAAATAAAGGTTTACTTAAGTTACCGCTCAGCGCTCCATCAATATTGAGCATTCCTTGCAGATCGTTAAACATCGAGCCCACGCCCATAAAGAGCGCCAAATCCAGGTTAGTCAATTTAACACTGCCATCTAAGCGTTTACTGCCCAGAGGATCGAGCACGGCGACATCAATGGCGGCACTACCACGCCCGCGTTTTAAGGAAATATCGGCATTAAGCTCGGCACGATGCGGTTTGACCGTGGAATTTAAGCGCAATTTATCAAAGAAAAGCGGCACTCCTTGGGCAAAAATACGCGCATTATCCGAGCTTACTTCCAAGTTAATGTCGGGCTTACTGTGGGCAATCTTAATAGCGGCATTAAGCTCCACCGGCCCTGACATATGCACACCCTCCGGCAGGAGATCGTTTAAGGATTTTAAATCCACTTGATTAAAGTGCACGGTGGAAGTCACATTGCCCGGGCTAAAGATGGTCTGCCCCACTTCCACGGAGCCGGCGTCAGTGCGCAGGGCAAAGGCCGACACTTCACCCGATCCTTGCGCTAGATCTAAAGCGATACTGACTTCATCGTGCAAGGAGACCGAGCCACTTAACTCAGAGTTAAAGAAAAATTCCTCCAAGGCCCCCTGCCACGCGGTCAAACTATCATTTAGCGCGCCACGGGCGGCAATAAAGATGGAATTAGCCCCACTGCAGGCAAAGCTTAAATTGTGCTGCGCGCTACTGCCTGATAAATCAAGCACACATTGACGCGCCGGTTTAAGGCCTTGTGCTAGACGTAAGGTATTAATTACCCCGGATAAATTAAAGGCGCGCGAGGCGGTATCAAGCCTACCATCAAAGGCCACTTTACGCAGGCGCGTACTCCCGGCTTGAATTTTATCGGCCCGGCCACTTAAATGGACCTCCAGCGCCTCCAGGCCGCCACTTGCCTGTACGCTAGCCTGCAGATCACCCTCAACTCCAGGCGCTAAGGTCGCCAGATTGGCCAAATTAATCACGCCGCTTAAAGCACTATCGCTTTGCGGATCTAACAGGCCGGTAATTTCGACCTGATTTTGTCCTTGATTAAAACTCAAGAGCTTGACCCCAAAGCCCTCCATAAGTGAGCCTTGTAGCGTATCAACCTGCAGATGCGCCGGCAGGCCTTGTAAATTAAATTTAGCCTGCAAGGTCGGCATATTAACGAGCACATTTAACTTTTCATCAGGCGTCGGGGGCAGAACGATAGCCGCATTTAGCTTAGTAGTAGCATTAAAAGGTCCTTTAAACGCCGGAGAGAACACCCCACCGTCGGAAGATAAGAGCTCAGCTTTACCTGCAAAACTTATCTCGTCGGCGTAATTGACCCGTCCTTGTACTTTCCCTTCCACAATGGACTTTAAGTACTCGCCACTTAAATTTAAATGCGCGATATCCACGCCCTGCAGTGAAACCTTGCCTAAAAAATCTACTGCATAATCATAAAAACCGTAACCGGAGAATAAGGTCTCAAGCTTACTGTCAAAACCATCGCCCAAGATATTGCCTGCAGCCAACAAATTAAGGTTACGCAGCGTCACCTCCGGCGGTTGTGTACTAAAGAGTGGATAGGTCAGCTCAAAGCTTTGTACCTGCACTTCCATGGGCAAGAGCGCCGATAAACAGTTCAGACGCGCCTTGATGTGCGTATCACGCGGATTTAACAGATCAATTTGCGCATTTAAATCGGTAAGCGAGCCACTGACCTTAGCCCGTCCTTGCAGGCCATAAAGCAGTCCGCCTAAGAAGTCGCGATTTTGCGTGGCTAAAGTGCCAGCTCCTGACAGATTGAAGTCCAAGTAGAAGAAATCGCGAAAATCCATTATCCCGGAAATGAGCAGATCGCCGCGTGGATGCTCAGCGCTTAACTTCAAGACGCTCAAACGCGTGCCGTGCCAGGTGGCAGTTAAATTAAGTTGCTCCGTCCTTTGCGTGTCAAAGCCATCCTGATAGTAGCGCGCATCTTCAAGCTTAAGATCAAGGACCGTCACATCAAGGGGCAAGGCCACCGTCGGCATACTAGCAATCACGCCCTGACCGTCATCAAAGGTTTTCACCGCTGTAGCCTTGCTAGGCGTAGCGCTCTCTTCTTCTACTATCTCTTGCCAAGGGGCAGCGGTAAGCCCACGGGCGGGGGCACTTAAACGCGCGGCCAAACGCTCACATTGCGCTTTGGGATCGCTATCACTTTTTACATGGACCACCACTCCGCGCGCGCGGCCATCTTGCATTAAAGCACTGTCATCTACCGCCTGTAAAAGCGCATTAAAAGAAGCGATATTAACATCGACCTGCGAGCTTAAATAGGCAAAGTTATCCACATGAAGTTGCCCTACTTCAAGCTCTAAGGGAAAACGTAATCTAAAGGGCTCGGAAGAGGCAGTCTCTGCTTCCGTAGTAGGCTCTTGCGGGGCAGTAAGCGCGCCATTTTCAAGTAAGATAACCTGCAAATCCTGCGCTTTAATGCTGTCAGCGCGAAAACGCCCGCGCGTTAAGGCCGGCAGTAAGTCATAGCGCAGAGTTAAAGCCTGCGCCTGTACTTTAATCGTATCCGGGACAGTGACCCTGACCTTTTGCACCTCAAGGCCTGACCACAAATTACCGCCGACAATCTGCCCTTCAAGGCCGATGATCCCTTGGGTAAAATGTTGCGCCCAGGCAAAGGCCTGCTGTGCCCCCGAGAGCGTAAAGCACAGATAATAAAGCCCCCCGCTAAGGACTAGAAGTAGCCCCAGAAAAGTCCCGGCTGCCCATTTACACAGCCGCCGTCGCCATGATTTACGGGGACCTAGCTTAACTTCTGCCTTAAGTGACGTATTTTCCTTCTTTGTTGGCAAGGCATTGTCGGGGCCCTGTGCTTTCTTTTCTTGTGGGGTGCTCATGCTTAGAACTCCGGACCAAAGGCAAAGTGTAAGCGGACTTCGGTCGGATCTTTATCCACGCCAAAGGCTAGATCGACGCGCACCGTGCCATAAGGTGAGACATAGCGATAGCCAAAGCCCGGGCCAAATAAGAGATCGTCTTCATAGTCGCGATAACTATCAGTGGCCATACCGGCATCAACAAAGAGCGCCAAACGGGAATTGTCAATGCCACAGGGGAATTGATATTCCAAGCTTGCGGTAGTCAAATAACGTCCGCCCTTGAGTCCATCGGCATTATGGGGGGCCTCATCCATATAACCATAGCCGCGGATAGACTGATCGCCACCGGCAAAGAAGCGCAATGAAGGCGGCACTAAGGTGGCATCCGGGCCCATGACCGCACCTTGTTGCAAACGCGCCACCACGCGAGTATTGGGCGTGGGGCTGATAACCCCGCGAAAAGTAGCCAGCGCGCGGGCAAAGGTATAGTCAGAAATAGCCGAGCTTGCGCCTAAGACTTCCACATTGACGCTATACCCACGCCGAGGGTCAAAACCGCCACTGCTTTCGCGGCGCGATAAGACCAAAGCGGGCATTAAGTTCCAGGAAAAGCCTTCTTCTGCGCCTTGGGTATAGTCTTCATACTCTGCACGGATGGAATAATCGCGCCGCCATACCCCGGTACGATTGGCCACATAGTGAAAACTCAAATGCGATCTATCCGACAGGGTATCGTTAAAGTCAGTATGGGTCTGGGCGGCATTGATATAGTAATAATCAAGATTAGGATCTTTGCGCGGGATCTTGTAAACCACCTGCGCATCTTGACTTAAAGCTGACAATTCGGCCTTGGTCGATAAGGAATGGCCGTAAGTATTAAGGAGCGGCTTGTCCCACTCAAAGAGCACCCGCGGACCTTCATCGGTAGAATAACCGGCACCGACGCGCATGATGTTATTGGCCTTACGCTCTAAGGTGGCATCAAGCGGCACCTCATAATTAGAAGCTTCCTTCACCCGCGGCACAATATCAACGGAGCGATAGAAATTGGTCTGATTTAATGAAGAAATATAATCATTTAAGACCTCAACGGAGTAATTGCGCCCCTGATTTACGGTCATTAAGCCCGCAGCTGGGAGCAACAATTGCGCAGAAGTCTCATCTTGCGGCCGCATCGGACCGAATTTATAGCGTTTGCCGGTATCAAAAATAAGCTCAACATCAGCCACATTTTGTGACTGATGCACCAAGATATGCGAGGCTATCAGCTTGGCATCAAAAAAGCCCATCGACAGCGCCGTATCTTGCAAGGCTTTTTTTAAATTCTCATAGGCCCGATGGTCAATGCGCGTATATGAGGCCAGGCCACTTTGCGCCGCTAAATCATGGAAAATCTGGTAATTGGTGCCTTCACCTAAGATCTGCACTGAACAATTACGAATAAATAGCGGTTTACCGGCATCAATCTCTACCTGCACCACCCGATCTTGTTCATCATCGCGCTTGGGCAATTGCAATTTAATCTTGGGCTGATAGTAACCTAAGGCTCGCAAAGCTTGCTTGGTCTTATCGCGAATCTCGCGGCCAAAGACAAAGACGCGTTTTTTGGAGATGGGAGGCAGCGCATTTAGGGTAGTCAGCACATTGGCATGAATATCGCCGCTGACACCGGTGACATTAAAGCTTACCGGATCAGTGACCACTGAGGCTTGCTTTTCAATCAATTCCTCATCATTACTTGAGCAGGCCGGTAGCACCATGAGCACACTTAGGCTAAGGAGCATGCTAGCCAAACTGGTGGAAAATTTGCTCTTTAGCGCAATCATTGTTTTAAAACCTTAGCTCTATGGGCATTTACTCGCGCCGGACCCACGCCTGACGCCTACTACAGCTATTTTTATTGTAGCAGGCTTTATCGTAGCAAGGGCTGTTTGTATGTTTTGCTTGAGCTATCAATGCGCTTTAATCTGCCGCAAACGGCGGGCGCGCAGTATGGTGCGTTTGAGTAAAGGCCTATCAAAGCACAAACTGACCCCAACAAAGAATACCGGCACCATGATGATGCCGATGATGGTGGCCGCTAAGGTACCGCCCACGACACCGGTGCCGATGGATTGCTGACTTGAAGCGCCAGCTCCGGAGGCAAAAAGTAGCGGCATCACGCCTAATAAAAAGGCCGCCGAAGTCATCACAATCGGGCGGAAGCGTAAGGCTGCAGCATGTTTGGCGGCCTTTAACAGCGTCATGCCTTGATGTCTAAATTGCTGCGCGTATTCGACAATTAAGATGGCGTTTTTGGCCGCCAAACCACCGGTGGTAAGCAGACCTACTTGCAAATAAATATCATTTTCAATGCCGCGCAGCCACACCAAGCCCAAGGCTCCACAGACGCCAATCGGGATAATCATGACCACGGATAGCGGAATGGACCAACTGCCATAGAGTGCGGCCAAACATAAAAAGACGATGATGGCCGAAATTAAAAAGAGGAAATTGGTCTGTTGCCCACTTAATTGCTCTTGATAGGAAGCGCCGGACCAGGCATAGCTATACTGCCCCGCGTGGGATGAGATAATGCGGGCAATTTCCGCCATTGCCTGCCCAGAGCTTACCCCCATGGCAGGCTCCCCTTCCAAACGGATGGAGGAAATACCATTAAAGCGGGTTAATTGTTGCGGACCAAAGGTCCATTGATAGGAGCCTAGCGAGGCAAAACTTACCATTTGCCCGGAGGCATTTCTAAAATAAAGCTTGTTTAAATCCGACGGCAAAGCACGAAAAGACTCGTCTGCTTGTACATAAACCTTTTTGATGCGGCCTCTATCAATAAAGTCATTGACATAATTGCCACCCCAGGCAATGGACAGATTTTGATTGACGGTCTCAGGCTCCAATTCATAGAGCTTGACTAAAGGATCGTGGATGATGACATCCAATTGCTTGGCATCATCAAGCACGCTGGTGTTGACGTTGGCAAGGAGCGGACTTTGATTGGCCAGTGCAATAATCTCATCGACATCCTGCATAAATTGCTGATGCGATCTTCCCATTAAGTTTTGCACCTGTACCTGAAAGCCCGCCGAGCCGCCCATGCCGCGAATGGAGCTTGGGAGCGAGGCCGTCACGCGGGCCTCGGGGAAGGTGGCAAAATAGGCATTGGCGCGCGCGGCGATGGCCTGTGCACTGCCCTGCGCCCCCGCACGCTCCTCCCACGGTACCAATTTGACATTGGCAGTAGCCGAAGCTTGTCCCGAGGCGCCACCGCTACTATGCCCGAGAGTAAGCATAATGCCATCTACATAGGCCTTTTCGTGCGTTAAGAAATAATCTTCCACTTTAAGGCCAATCTGCTCCGTTTGTGCCAAGGTCGCCCCGGAAGGTAAGGTGATACGCACCGTCATAATGCCCTGATCGTCCACCGGCAGAAACGAGGTCGGAATGACTTTAAACAACAGCCCACAGGCCAGGGCCATCAAGCCCAAGAGCGCAAACATGCTCTTTTTATAATGTAAGGCCATATCCACACTGCGCCGATAGCCATGGATTAAAGCGGCAAAGGCCTTATCAAACAAGGCCAAGATCCCTTGCTTTACGGCCTGATGTGGATTGCGCCGATGCACTTTAAGTAAGGAGGCACACAATGCCGGGGTGATGCACAAAGCCACAGCAATGGAGATAACCATCGCACTGACAATGGTGACTGAAAATTGACGATAGATATTGCCCGCAGCGCCACCAAAAAAGCTCATGGGCACAAAGACGGCCGCAATCACCACACCCACGCCAAAGAGGGCCGCGGAAATTTCCTGCATCGAGCGCACCGCCGCCTGATAGGGCGTAAGTTGCTCCCGATAGATAAGGCGATTGACATTTTCCACCACCACAATGGCGTCATCGACCAAAAGTCCGATGGCCAAGACCATGGCAAACATGGTCAGCGTATTGATGGAATAGCCAAAAAAGTAGAGCACCAGCACACAGGCACTTAAGACCACCGGAATGGTGATGATGACAATTAAGGTTGAACGCAAGTCGCGCAAGAAGAGCAAAATCACCAAGGCAACTAAGATAAGCGCCTCTACCAAGGTCTTGCCCACTTCATACAAGGAGGCTTTGACAAAGGGCACCGTATCATAGGGAATGGTGTACTCCAAGCTTTCGGGAAATAAGGGACGCAAACGTTCCAACTCGGCGGCAATTAAGTTTGCCGTTTCCACGGCATTAGCCCCTTCACTTAAGTTAATTTCCAAGGAGGCCATCGGTAGATGATTGTAGTTGGAGTAGACGGTATAGCTCTCACGCCCTAGTTCAATGCGCGCCACATCTTGTAAATACACTAAGCCGCCTAATTTATCGGCTTTAAGCAAGATGTTGGCAAAATCCTCGGTAGTGGAGAGCATATGGCGCGAGGTGACGGTTAAATTAAGCGGTTGATCGGCGCTTGTCGGCATAGCACCCACCTGTCCTACCGAGATCTGGGTATTTTGTCCGCGAATGGCATTGACCACGTCCTCGGGCGTGAGCGCATAAAAATGTAATTTATCTAAATCCAGCCAAATGCGCATCGCATATTGGGAGCCGCGCACATTGACATCGCCCACGCCATTGATACGCGAGATGGGATCTTGCAAGACTGAGGAGACAAAGTCACCAATGTCCTCTTGCGTCAAGGAGCCATCGGCAGAATAAAAGGCGATATTTTGCAGCACATCCTCAGAGACCTTACGAATACGCGCGCCATTTTGCTCTACTTCTTCAGGTAGCTTTGACACCGCCATATCAAAGCGATTTTGCACCTGCATTTGCGCCACATCCGGATCTACGGACTGATCAAAGGAAAAGCGCAAGTCCACCCGTCCTTCGGTATTGACCGTGGTGGTAAAGTAAAGCAAGTTATCAAGGCCGGTCATTTGCTGCTCGACCACCTGCGCCACCGAGTTTTCCAAAGTCTCAGCCGAGGCCCCGGGATAGCGTAGAGAAATTGAAATGGTAGGCGGCGCAATATCCGGAAAGCGCGCTAACTTTAAGTTAGGCAACACCAACGATCCCAAGAGCACGGTTAAAATGGCGCATACCCAGGCTAGAACCGGTCTGTCAATAAAAAATTTACTTAACATCGTCCTGCCCCAAAGCCACACTCATGCCCGTCTTAAGCTTTTGCAAACCATTTAAGGCCACGCGCTGCCCGGGGCGCAGGCCTTGCGATATCACCCAGCCGTCGTCGACTAAAAAGTCGGCCTGCACAAATTGTCGTCTGACCTTTAAATCATCTTCTACAATAAAGACAAAGCTATTGCCGGCGGCATTTTGCCCCACCGCACTTGCCGGCACCACCACCGCCTGCGGCAAGGTCGGGCCCTTAAAGTGTAAACGCACGGCCATCCCCGGCAAGAGCAAACGCTCCGGATTATCAAATTGCGCGCGTAAGGTCACGCTGCCCGAGCTTTCATCGACCTCAACTTCAGTTAAAGCATATTGGCCCAAGATGGGATAGCGGGTGCCGTCATCAAAATAAAGCTCTACCGCCTCCGCCTCATCCTTGCCATATAAATTACCGGCAATAATGCCCTGTCTTAACGCGCGCCAACGCGTGCCAGACTGTTGGACGTCCACATAGACCTTAGTTAAATCAATGATGGTAGCTAAAACTTCACTTTGATTGGCCGTCACCAAGGCTCCGGGCGTGACCTGACTTTTACCGATGGTGCCGCTTATCGGGGCGCGTACTTGGGTATAGGCAAGCTGCGTGCTCCTTTCCATTAAGGTAGCTTGCGCCAATTGCTCTTCATCGACACTTAACAGATAACTAAGGCGCTTATCTTCATATTCCTGCGCACTAACCGCATCTTGTTTAAATAAGCCCTGATAGCGCTCAAATTCACGTTTGGCCTGCGCCGCTTCATCGCGTGCCTTAGCCAAATTGGCCTTGGCATAGGCATATTGGGCCTGATAGAGCGCATCATCAATTTGATACAGGCTTTGCCCCTGCTCTACCCAACTGCCTTCAGTAAACAAACGCTCCTTAATCAGCCCGTCAGCCTGCGGCCTGACATCAGCGCGCGCATAGGCCACCACGCGACCATTTAAACTAAAGGACAAAGGCACATCGGCAGCTTTTACTACCGCACTGTCAATGACATAGGAGGAACTTTCCGTCTGGGCAGGCGCCGGCGTTTTATCGTCACAAGCGCTAAGAACAGGAAGCAATAGTAAAACCGAAATAAAACCTACCGCCCGTATGCCGGTATGCCTCATGCTTGCATCCTCCTTATATCTTAAAGCACTTTAAAGTCGTGCCTTATCAGCATAACAAACAAAAAGCAAGCATTTGTCTTTTTCTTGAGAAAAAAATTTCTGGCAGCGTCACGGCATTTTTGTGGCTGAGCTGTCATATTTAGATTAGGGAAATATTTTGTTTTCTTGATTTATGTCACAGAAATAGTAGAATAGATAAGACTTAGCTCTGAATTTTTGCGTGCGTTTTCAAAGCCTAGCAAAATTTAGAAAAAAGTCAGTGTTTCAGCATCTGTAATCAGGGGGTTTTTGTGGCATCCACTTCCGCAATCCTGGCGCTCGCTGACGGCACCGTCTTTAAGGGCAAAGCATTTGGCGCTCAAGGCGTGACCGAAACTGGCGAAGTTGTCTTCAACACGTCTATGACTGGCTATCAGGAAATTTTAACCGATCCTTCCTACACCAGACAGCTAGTTACTCTTACTTATCCGCATATCGGCAATTACGGCACCAATAGCGAAGATTTTGAATCCGACGGCATCTATGCATCCGGCTTGATTGTGCGTGATCTGTCCTTAACTGCCTCCAATTTCCGTTCGGAGCAAAGCTTGAGTGACTTTTTACAAAGCTTCAAGCGCCCAGGCATTTACGGCATTGACACCCGTAAGCTGACCCGTATTCTGCGTGAAAAAGGTGCCCAGAACGGTTGCTTAAGCACTGACCCTTCCATCACCGCAGAAAAGGCCGTGGAACTTGCCCGTGCTTTCCCGGGCCTTAAGGGCATGGATCTGGCGCAAGAGGTCACCACCAAGGAGCGCTATGAATTTACTCAAGGCACGTGGAAATTAGGCCAAGGTTATAGCACCGGCCATGACTTTAAGTATGAAGTAGTGGTCTACGACTTTGGCGTCAAGCGCAATATCATGCGCATCTTAGTGGATTTGGGTTGCCATTTAACTGTCGTACCGGCCAAGACCCCGGCGGCTGAAGTCTTAGCCATGAACCCCGATGGCATCTTCCTGTCAAATGGTCCTGGCGATCCGGCCCCCTGCGATTATGCCATTGCCGCGATTAAAGAATTTATCGCCGCTAAAAAACCGCTCTTTGGTATTTGCCTGGGCCATCAGCTCTTAGGTCTGGCCTGCGGGGCACAGACGGTGAAGATGAAGTTTGGTCATCATGGTGCCAACCACCCGGTGCGCTCCTTGAGCCAAGGCACGGTCTATATCACCTCGCAAAATCACGGTTTTGCCGTGGATGAAAGCACGTTGCCTACTAACGTCAAGCCGACGCATGTGTCGCTCTTTGATGGCTCCCTGCAGGGCATTGAGCTTACCGATGCACCGGCCTTTAGCTTCCAAGGTCACCCTGAGGCAAGCCCGGGCCCGCACGATATTAGGCCTTTATTTGAGCACTTTATTGAATTAATGAATAAGCAGCGCAACGAGGATTAATCATGCCCAAGCGTACAGATCTTAAAAGCATTTTAATCTTAGGTGCCGGCCCGATTGTAATCGGTCAAGCGTGCGAATTTGACTATTCTGGCACTCAGGCCTGCCGCGCTTTGCGCGAGGAAGGCTATCGCGTCATTCTGGTCAACTCCAACCCGGCCACCATCATGACTGATCCTAATATGGCCGATGCCACCTATATTGAGCCGATTCACTGGAAGGTGGTGGAGAAGATCATTGAAAAAGAGCGCCCGGATGCCATTTTACCGACCATGGGCGGTCAGACAGCCTTAAATTGCGCCTTGGCCTTAGAAAAGCACGGCGTGCTGGAAAAGTACAGTGTGGAGATGATCGGCGCCAATGCTGACACCATCGACAAGGCAGAAAATCGTGAGCGCTTTGATGAGTGCATGAAGAAGATTGGCCTAGAGTGCCCGCGCTCAGGCATTGCCCACTCGCTTGACGAGGCCTGGGAAGTACAAAGCAAGGTCGGTTTCCCCTGCATCATTCGTCCGTCCTTTACCATGGGCGGCACCGGCGGTGGTATTGCCTATAACCCCGAAGAATTTGAAGCCATCTGCACGAAGGGCTTAGATCTCTCCCCCACCCACGAACTCTTAATTGACGAAAGCTTAATTGGCTGGAAAGAGTTTGAGATGGAGGTGGTGCGCGATAAGAAAGACAATTGCATCATCGTCTGCTCGATTGAAAACGTCGATCCGATGGGTATTCACACCGGTGACTCCATTACTGTAGCGCCGGCACAGACCTTAACGGATAAGGAATATCAGCTCATGCGTGATGCGGCCATGGCCGTGTTGCGTGAGATTGGCGTGGAGACTGGTGGCTCTAATGTGCAGTTTGGTATCAATCCTGATACCGGCCGTATGGTCATCATCGAGATGAACCCGCGTGTGTCGCGCTCATCTGCGTTAGCCTCCAAGGCCACCGGCTTCCCGATTGCTAAAGTGGCCGCCAAACTTGCTGTGGGTTATACCTTAGATGAGCTGGGCAATGACATTACCGGCGATAAGACCCCGGCCTCCTTTGAGCCGTCAATTGACTATGTGGTCACCAAGGTACCGCGTTTTAACTTTGAGAAGTTCCCGCACTCCAATGATCGCTTAACCACGCAGATGAAGTCAGTAGGCGAGGTGATGGCCATTGGACGCACCTTCCAAGAATCGCTACAAAAGGCTTTACGTGGTCTGGAGACCGGCAAATGCGGCTTTGACCCGCGCGTGGATATGAATGCCCGCGAAGCCCGCACCAAGGTCTTACATGAATTGGAAGAGGCCGGCGCGCATCGTATTTGGTACATCGGCGATGCCTTCCGCATGGGCATGACGGTCAAGGAAGTCTTTGGCTATACCCATATCGATCCGTGGTTCTTGTGCCAGATTAAAGAGCTTATCGATATCGAAAATGACCTGAGCGGTCGCACCTTAAAATCCATCGATGCCGATGAGATGCGTGACTTAAAGTCCCGCGGCTTCTCCGATGCCCGCTTAGCTGCCCTGCTAAATACCACCGAGACGCAGGTACGTGAGCGTCGTTGGCTCTTTGATGTCTACCCGACCTTCAAGCGCGTGGACACTTGCGCCGCTGAATTTGCCACTTCCACGGCCTATATGTATTCCACCTATGAAGAGGAATGCGAGTCCAATCCTACCGATCATAAGAAGATTGTGGTCTTAGGTGGTGGCCCGAATCGTATTGGTCAGGGTATTGAATTTGACTATTGCTGCGTCCACGCCTCGATGGCCTTACGCGAAGATGGTTATGAGACCATCATGGTCAACTGTAACCCGGAAACCGTCTCCACTGACTATGACGTCTCCGACCGCCTCTACTTTGAGCCGGTGACTTTAGAGGATGTGCTCGAGATTTGCCGCGTGGAAAAGCCCACCGGCGTGATTGTACAATTTGGCGGTCAGACCCCGCTCAAGCTTGCCAAGGAGCTCGAGCGCAACGGTGTGCCGATTATCGGAACCTCCCCGGATGCCATTGACCGCGCCGAAGATAGACAGCGCTTCCAAGAGGCCGTACAGCGTCTGCATCTGTTACAGCCGCAAAATGGTACCGCTACCTCGTTAAATCAGGCCGTCAATATCGCCAATGAAATTGGCTATCCGCTGGTGGTACGTCCGTCTTATGTGTTAGGCGGCCGCGCGATGGAAGTGGTCTATGATGAAGAAGATCTGCGCCGTTACTTTGCTGAGGCAGTTAAGGTCTCCAATAAGGCCCCGGTGCTGCTAGACAAATTCCTCGATCACGCCACCGAAATTGACGTCGATGCTGTTGCCGATGGTAAGGATGTCATCATTGGCGGCATTATGGAGCACGTGGAAGAGTGCGGCGTACACTCGGGCGACGCTAGCTGCGTGTTACCGCCGTGGCACTTATCTAAGGATATACAAGAGCAAATCGCACAAATCTCCCGCGATCTGGCCTTAGAGCTTGATGTACGCGGCCTGATGAATGTGCAGCTTGCCATCCGCGAGGATAAGATCTACTTAATTGAGGTCAATCCGCGCGCTGCCCGTACGGTGCCCTTTGTCTCAAAGGCCACTTCCCTGCCGCTTGCCAAGATTGCAGCTCGCATCATGGTAGGCCAAACCTTAGCCGATCAGGGCATTACCAGTGAAGTCATTCCGCCTTATTATTCAGTCAAGGAAGTGGTACTGCCGTTTAACAAGTTCCCAGGCTCCGATCCGATTTTAGGACCGGAAATGCGCTCGACGGGCGAGGTTATGGGTACGGCCAAGCTCTTCCCTAAGGCCTATGCTAAGGCACAGCTGGCATCTGGCAGCGAGTTAGTGCGCTCTGGGCGCGTGTTACTGTCCATTCGCAACTCCGATAAGGCGCGTCTGCCGCGCCTGGGGCAACTGCTGGTCAAGGCTGGCTTTGAGATTGATGCCACCGGCGGCACCTATCAGTGCCTTAAGGAAGCCGGCATCCCGGCGCGTTTGGTCAAGAAGGTCTATGAAGGCCGCCCGAACATCTTAGATGGCATTAAGAGCGGTCACTATACCTGGGTGATTAACACCACCGAAGGTCGCCAATCGGTGCTCGACTCGCGCTCCTTACGCCGTGGCGCGTTGCAGTATCATGTCGCTTACTGCACCACCATGAACGCCGCTTTAGCCTCCATTGAGTCTATCTCGGCTGACGAGTACAGCACGGTGCATTCGCTGCAATCCTTGCACGCACGCATTAAGGCAAGTAGGCAGTAAAGCCTAGCTTTTACCTAACTTTCTTCACGGCCCAAGCATCGTCTTGGGCCGTGTGCTTTTAGCACCGTAAAGCACGAAAAAACATGATCTCTCCGACAAATTTGCACTAAGAGCCGTGAAAAGCGCTCAAAGGCATGATATTACGTAAAAAACAGTGGAGATTGCATCATGTTCACCATCCGCCAGGCACAATTGTGTGATTTAAGCGCCATTAAGGAATTAGCGGCCATCACCGTCCCGCAAGCTTTTGCAGGCGTGTTGACTACCGAGCAGATTGATTATTTGGAGGATTTAAGCTACTCCCAATCTGCAGTTGACATCTCCCTTGCCGCCGGACAAATTTTCTTTATTGCCACTGCCGATGGTGAGGACTGTGGCTATGCCTGTGTGCAACCTGAAGGCCCCGATCTCTTTCATATGCCCAAAATCTATGTCTTAAGCCGCAAACAGCATCAAGGCATCGGCAGCGCGCTGTTGGAGAAGATAGTTGCGCATATAAAAGCCATTCACCCCGCCCCCTGCGTGCTTGAGGTCAATGTCAATCGCCATAATCAAGCCATCGATTTTTACTTAAAGCGCGGCTTTGACAAAGTACGTGAGCGCACCATCACCTTTGAAAACGGCTTTACCTTAATTCAGGATGTGCTCCAACGCCAACTCTAACTTGCGCTTTTTAATGGCATTTTGTAGCTAGGATCACAGCCTAGGTCTGCGCAAACGCTTACAATGCACTGGTATACCAGTTATGCTGGGTTAAACCTCATTTAAGGAGATTGTCATGTCGTGCATGTATTGTGATGTGCAGAACGAAACGCGCCATAAGTTGCTCATTGAAGTGGGTAAATTACCTCATGGCTCCACTTTATTTGTGCTCAAGAATCAAAATCATTTGGGCCGTATTGTCGTGGCCTTAGGCACTCACCGTCAGGAAGTGTTTGAAATGACCCCACAAGAGCGTGAAGGCTATTTTGCCGATGTCGCCGCCGCCGCCAAGGCCTGCATGGAGCTCTTCCATCCCGATAAGATTAATTACGGCATCTTTGGTGATGGCGTGCCGCATGTGCATATGCATATTGTGCCCAAATACAAGGACGGCTTGCAGTGGGGGCACTTCTTCTGGGACAAGGGTTTAGAGGAAGTCACCTTATCGGATGAAGAATATGCCAAGATGGTTGCCCAATACAAAGAAAAGCTGGGCATTTAATTTACCTTAAATTCCATCATCCGTACGAGGGAAGCTGACGCTTCCCTCCGTTGTTTTTACCCGCGGTAAAGTACTTAACAACGGCGCCATCAAATCAGCAAAATAGCGGTCCAATTGCGCCGGGCTGTACACCCGCCCGCCCTGTAGCCACCACAACACCAGATCAACGAAACTTGAAGATACGTGATTTATCACCAAGTCAAGCGGCACTTGAGAGGCGATGGCAGGCGGTCTTACGGTTAGTTGCGCGCCAAAGAGATCTTTGAGGCCATGTTTAAAATAGCGCAAAAAGATTTCACTGCGATCGCAAGTTAACAAGGTCAAGACTTGATGATCGTTTTCCTGCAAATGCTGCAATAAATGGCGGCACAAAGAAAGCGGGGCCTTTTGCCCATGGGTGTGGCTCTTATCTTGCACGCTGACCATGATGTGGGAGAGCAAATGCGCACACAGCGCCTGCAAAAGCTCATCCTTGGTTTTAAAGTGCGCATAAAAGGTGGTACGACCGATATTGGCGCTATCAATGATATTTTGCACCGTGATGCGACTGTAACTGCGCTTGGCAAGTAGCTGCGTAAATGCCTGAAAAATTGCCGCCTGCGTCTTTTGCTGCCGCCGATCCATAGTCCCAAACTCCCCCTTACCGTACACTTAGTTATTTTTGTTTGCTAACAAACGTTTAAGCACTTTTGTCTCTGTTTTTACCCCCACCGAGGCTTTAGGATAAAAGCAAACAAAGTGTTTGCTAATGAACTAATTGTAGCAAGCTTAAATAGCGCCACCAGATCTTTATCCACAATTAACTCAGTGGAGGTGTAGCCATGGCACAGCTGTTAAAAAACCTCAACACCCTACTCTCCGGCCTGCCTTTAACTTTGCTAGCCGGCATCTGCCTACTTTACGACCTCATCCCGCATATACAAGGCGCCTTGGGGCATGATGCTAACTCTTTTATCGAGCTACCCTTTGACCTTTCGTGGGTGGCCATCATTATCTGTGGGCTGCCCTTGATGTACTTGGCCATTTACCGGTTAATTTACCATCAAGGCATGGCCAAAATTTCCTCTGCCTTGCTTATCTGCATGGCGATGTGGGCAGCCATTGCCATTGGGGAGATCTTTGCAGCAGGTGAGGTGGCTTTTATCATGGCCTTAGGCGCCTTACTTGAGGAAGCCACCACCAAACGTGCGCAAAAGGGCTTAAAACAGCTCATTGCCCTCACCCCCACTAGCGCGCGGCTTGTGCGCGGGGGTGCAACCACCATGGTCGCCGCAACACGCATTGTGCGCGGTGATACCATACGCATTTTGCCCGGGGAAAAGATTGCGGTGGATGGCAAGATTATAAGCGGCCAGAGCGCCGTCGATGAGTCAATTATGACCGGAGAGTCCCTGCCGGTGGATAAAAAGGTCGGTGATGAGGTCTTTTGTGGCACCATCAATTGCCTGGGGGCCATCGATATTTGCGCCACGCATGTGGGCCAAGACAGCTCCTTAAGTAAGCTCATTGCGCTCATTAAGGCCGCTAAACAGCAGCAAGCCCCAATGCAACGCATTGCCGATAAGGTGGCAAGTTACTTGGTGCCCATCGCCCTGTTAATTGCCATCTTAGCTTATCTTATAAGCGGCAATATCGTCACCGCGGTGACCATCTTGGTGGTTTTCTGCCCCTGTGCCTTGGTCTTGGCCACCCCCACCGCCATCATGGCGGCCATCGGACAGGCGAGCAAACATGGCGTCATCATTAAATCCGGGCAGGCTTTAGAGAAAATGGGCAAGGTTGATACCATTGCCCTCGATAAAACCGGCACTTTGACCTATGGGCGCCTGACGGTGACGGATGTATTGCCCCTCGTGCAAGACTTAAGCGCACAAGATTTATTAATCCTCACTGCCGCTGCCGAAAGTAAAAGCGAGCATCCTTTGGCCAAGGCCATTGTCGCTTATGTAAAGAAGCAACAACTTGCCTTGCCGGAGGTGACCGAATTTACCTTAGTCCCCGGCCGTGGCATTAGCGCTAAACTTGATACACGGCAAATCTATTGTGGCAATGTCAGCTTCTGGCAAGAACGGAAGCTTACGCTACCAGAGGGCGCACAGAGTGCTTTAACCCACTTGCAGCAGCAAGGTAAAGCCACGCTCTTAGTGGCCGTAGATGGTAAAACCGTCGGTCTCCTTGCTTTAAGCGATGTCTTGCGCCCGCAGGCACAAGCCATGCTTACCGCCCTTAAAGCTATGCACACCACCACCATCTTACTTACCGGCGATAATGCGCAAACGGCCGCGTATTTTGCCGCCCGTGCCGGGATCAGTGAAGTTAAGGCTCATTTGCTCCCGGGGCAGAAGGTGGCGCAATTGCAACAGCTACAACAAACTGGGCATATCGTCTGCATGATTGGCGATGGGGTGAACGATGCCCCAGCACTTAAACTTGCCGACGTGGGCGTGGCCATGGGCACCATGGGTAGCGATATTGCTATCGAGGCGGCTGATATTGCCCTGATGGACGATAATTTAACCAAGGTCGCTTATCTTAAACGCCTGGCCAATGCCACCGTGGCCACCATCAAATTTAGTATCACCCTATCAATGTTTATTAATGCGCTGGCCATTGTGCTGTCATTAATGCAAGTGCTCACCCCGGTCACCGGCGCCTTGGTGCACAACGCCGGATCCTGCCTGGTGGTCTTAATTGCCGCCTTGCTCTATGACCGCAAATTTATTTAGATTCCCATGATCCTCGGGCCTGCCCTGATACCGGACAGGCCACGGTAACCCTTAGCTACGGCAACGGGCATCGGCTAACGCTAAGTTGCCATCAAAGTCATCATTAACAGGACTATATACCGCCATGTGGCTACAATTTGACTAATCGCCATCGTTCACCCTTACGCCACCACGATGCTGCCCTGAGAGAAAATCAATGCGGTCTACGCGTCATTGCCCCACGAAAGCTGTTGCTAGCTTAAGGATCGGCGCAGTTGGCTTTTTGATAAATCCAGCCACAATTTAGCAGTTGCAATCGGCAGAGAACTTAGATGGAAGCGACAGCTTTCACCGCGACTGACAAAGCTTACAGACTGCACTTTATTGTCCGCAAGCAACTGCAACCCGCTTAAAAAGTGGTCACTAGTGGTATAATTATCTTTGACGTGAGCGCTTAATTAAACGCCCGACGATCAAAGTACAACTACATTATACATTTGGGCTTAAGCATGGTAATCCTGCTTAGGGGAGGATTATAAGTAATGCCCCATCAGGAAATCATGAATGCGGTAGCGATAAAAAGAGCGCAAAAGAGGCTTGCTTTAAAGCTATCAACATGCAAGGCATTACGCGTTAGAGAATATGCTATCAAATAAAATTGCGCATTAAACCAATGTACTACTAAATTAAAAACTCTTTGTAAAATATCATATTGTGACTACGCTCACTTTTATTTGAGCTTTATCTTTGATAAAAGATGAAGATAAATTTTTCAAAATATTTGTGATACGTGGTTAATAATTTTCAGGGATTGTAAAAATGAATCAGAAGAGACTATATGCGGCAGATTTTTCTGCTAACTATTTGAAATTAAAAGAAATCTACCCCACCCAACACGCTTGTCGACCTTCTCGTGTAGAAAAGCTATTTAAGCTAACTCCGCTGGCTTTAGCCTGTGCCTTGGCCTTTAGCTCAGCATCCTTTGCAGCTAAAATGACTATTAATGCCACTCAAGTAACTGAAGATTACAGCAAATATGATTATATTACTGATGAAATGATGACAGCCATGGACCTAGCTCAAACGATGCAAGAAAATGGTAGTGGCCAAGCACCATTATATATATATACCGGAACGATCTCTTTAGATGAAATTTCAGATGAAATTTCAGATGATGCCTTTAAACTAACTGAAGACTCCGCACCGAACGACTTGATCTCGTTTATGCGCACTGAAAAATCAAATCCATCGGGTAAGGTGAATCCTGGCAGGGTGCAGCTAGAGGCATCAGCTGATACTAGAGATGTTTCATATGATAACGGCATCTATCTGCTTAAAACTGAGAGTGGTGATCCCTGGACGCTGAAGTATGATTTTAGCAAGGACGGAACAGACGCAGACGGCCAGCCTCACACAGATAATACAACAGCCTTATCATTTTTTGATTATGCTGATTTTAACTACGGCGATAAACCTCATCTTAATGATCTTAAGTATTATATTTTTGCATCTAAAGTAAACGTTATTACTCAAAACCACCTCGTAAAAATTCATAATGGTGGTCAAGGTACTAGCGACTTTGGTCTGTCCTTATCCAATAAACGAAAGAATATCACCTTTACACAAGAGGCCTTTCTTGCCAGTGATTTCTCTTTCTATGGGGGATCAAGCAGTAGTTATGATGATGGCACGCAACATCTAAGTGTAGCTGCCGGCGTTTACAACGCCTTCGGTACAAATGTAATTACTAGTGATAAATATGGAGAAACTTTATTTTACGAAGAGAAAAAAACTGACTTAGCTCAAGCCCTTGGCAAGATAACTTTTAAAGATTTTGCAACTATAAGCGTTACGCAAAAAGGTCGTCAAGATTTAACTAATACTAATCTAAATGCTGGCGATGGCGCAGTCTTCGGTTTATACCATAACGAAGGTGGGACTACCGAATTTGAAAACGGTGCCGATATTGTCGTAAAGGCTTTTGATAACAATAAAACCATCAGTGCTGTCAGTTCATCAGCATCCTTAGGTATATTTGATTTCCTAAAGCAGGGCACGATTACAATCAATGCATCTCAAGATGATAGAGTCTCACGGATTTGGGGTTTGTCTGTTAAACAGAAGAATGGTGAAAATATCTTATTCGTGAAAGAAGATGAGACCGTAACGAAAAACTCTGAAGAAGCCAGTACTCCTAACTATGTTGGGGATGACGATTGGCAAGCTCGGTGGGATACCTACATTGACCAATTGAACAACTCAAATAATATCAACTTAGAAAATGCCATCTTATCTCTGCATGGTTCTGCTATTAGTGTAACCGATGAAGGTAAATCAGGTTACTTTGATATCCGCGGCGATATTGTTGCCAGCTCTTTGAACGGTTCTGACGCAGGTTCAAATACTGTAAAAAAATTTGATGGCGATGAAAACGATAAATGGCAAGATATAGGAGGCACAGTTAATCAGTCAACGGTAGAGATCACACTTACCAATGAAAAATCTGTACTCTACGGCAATATCTATGAGCGCCATCGCATTGGCAAAGAAGAAACCATTGAATTTCAATCACCAGTAACTGGTAATTATAACAAATTCACAGCATGGAATGATTACCAGAAGAAGCTAGAACAGAATTCCTTAGGCGGCAATGTACAGCTATCCTTAAGTAATGGTGCTACTTGGTATATGCAGAAGAATTGGAAAGGCTGGAACAATGATCTGATCTATGAAAAGTTTAATACGACGGTAGCGGGGTTAGAAGAAATACCGACAACCATTATTTATGGTGATGGCGGTCAGGTGACAATCGAAGGCGATGCCACGAATACCGATAATTATGCCAAGATTGACTTTAGCGATCAGTACAATCTTAAGGTTTTCGATAAAGATGAAGAAAAATATGTTACGGTCAACTATGGTTATTATGATGGTAACGACACCAAAAAGTATGAACCAGATAAAGTCAATGACCTTGATCTTGCTAGCTTAGCTACGAATAGTAAATACGAAGGCATCCGTTATGCCTACCAGAAGGCCGGTAAATATACCACGGTCGATAACGGCATCTATCATCTAACGCTCAACCAAGGTGGCGTGGTTGATACCCGCTATATGCGCATGGACTTTGCCTTCGACAGTGTCGACGCTATTAATAGTGGCATTGGTGAATTTGAAGGCGACATCAAAAAGCTGAGAGTGCAGGAGTTAGATGGTACTGGCGGCACCTTTAGCATTTATGCCAAAGACGATGATAATCATGATC
>JAHLFG010000070.1 GCA_018883895.1 Candidatus Anaerobiospirillum merdipullorum | reverse complement strand
ACTTTGTGGCCCTTAAGGCCGATGTGGCCATTGTGGTGGCTTATGGCTTGCTCCTGCCCAAGGCGGTATTTGCCGCCCCGCGCTGTGGCTCTATCAATGTCCATGGCTCGCTCTTGCCACGCTGGCGAGGTGCCGCGCCGATTCAACGGGCGCTGCTTTCGGGCGACAAGGAAACCGGGGTAACCATTATGCAAATTGCCGCGGGACTAGATAGCGGTGACATGCTGGCCAAAGCGGTCCTTCCTATTGCAGATGATGATACCGCCGGCAGCTTATTTGATAAGTTGGCCACGCTCGGTGCCCGTACCTTGGTGGAGGTTTTGCCGCAAGTCTTGGCGGGAACTTTAACCGCTACAGCACAAGATGAAACGCAGGTGACCTATGCCCATAAGCTGACTAAGGACGAGTGTCCTCTTGATGCCCACAAGAGTGCTACTGAGCTTGCGCTACAGGTGCGCGGTTTAAATCCGTGGCCGGTGGCAACTTTGAGCTTAGGTGAGCAAGTGTGTAAGATTTTTGCCGCACAGGCTTTAAATGAACGCTCTGGGGCGGAGGGCAGTCTGCAGGCTGACAAGCGCGGGATTATCTTAAATTGTGCCCAAGGCTCACTTTTGATTACCTCGATACAAGCTCCGGGTAAGAAACCATGTGATGCCGCAGCTTTTGCGCGGGCGCATGCTGCTATTTTTGCCTAAAGGAAATTATGGTGCCCTCAAATTTGCAAGCTAAAGCAAAGAGCAAAGCTCAATCTGCACCCGCTGTAAAACGGCCGGCCGAGCATCTCGTTCCGGGCGCAAGCTGTCGCGCCGCGGCCGCGCTTATGGTCTATGGGGTGGAGCAAGGACAGTCTTTAAATGGATTGCAAGCGCAACTTACGGCCAAATTAAGTGCTGCCGATAAGAGCTTGGCCAGCGAAATTGCCTTTGGCACTTTGCGCCATTTAAGCTTATTAAAAAGTGCCCTCCACAAGCTCTTAAGCCGCGGGGGACGCACTGATGGTAAGGTGATGGCGCTGTTGTGCTGTGGACTCTACCAATGTGCACTCATGGATAAATTGCCGCCCCATGCAATAGTTAGTAGTACGGTAGGGGCTTGTGGGCTCGTTGGCAGACGTTATGCCGCCTCCTTGGTCAATGCCATCTTGCGCCGCTTCTTGCGTGAAGGGGCAAAATTGCCAGCTGACGTGCCGGCGCAGACGCTCTATTCCATTGCCCCATGGATGTATCGGCAGTGGGAAAAGGATTATGGTAAAGAGCAGGCTAAGTTAATTGCCACGGCTACCAATCAACGAGCGCCGATGTTCTTGCGCGTGGATACCGATAAAATCAGCGCCCAAGATTATTTAGCTAAATTGCAAGAGCAGGGGATAAGTGGCACCTTAGGCGCTAAGGGCTTAATTACCCTCGATAAAGCCTATAGCACCGCACAATTGCCTTTATTTAACGAAGGTCTGGTTTCGGTACAAGATAAGTCGGCACAAAATGCAGTGGCGCTGCTTGATTTGCACGATGGGCAAAAGGTTTTAGATTGTTGTTGTGCCCCCGGGGGCAAGAGTGCGCAGATTTTGGCCAGTGGATGCACGCTACAGCTTACCGCTTGTGACAGCGATGCCACGCGTTTATTAACCGCGGCGCAAAATTTAGTGCGCTTGCAGCGTCTGCCTCCTGCAGTCTTGCCGCAAGGGCAAAAAATCCCGCAACGCTATGTCGGAGAGCACGTAGTCTTGCAAGTGCAAGATGCCACCACTTTAGACCCTAAGCAGGGGATGTACGATCGCATTCTTTTAGATGCTCCGTGCTCCTGCACAGGCGTGATACGGCGGCATCCGGATATCAAATGGTTACGGCGGGCTGAAGATGTGGCAGCCTTAACTAGGCTGCAACAACAAATTTTGGCAGCTACTTGGGCGTGCCTGAAGGTAGGAGGCATTTTGCTCTATACCACCTGCTCAATTTTGAAGGTGGAAAATGAGGAGCAAATTAAGGCCTTTTTACTAAGTCACCCCGATGCTGAGCAATTGCCCTTTGAACTCTATGGAATGACGGGGGCACAATGTCAGCTCCTGCCAGGAACTGAAGGTGGCGATGGCTTTTTCTACGCCCGTTTGCGTAAAAAAGCTTAATGATAAGATCAGGCGAGCATGAATATCATTATTGTTGGTGCGGCGCGCATCGGGCGCGAGTTGGCGCAGTACTTAGTCAGTATGGGTCATGCGGTGACCATGATAGACGAGCCGTCGGCAGAATTGTCCACGCTCTCGGATCGTTTGGATTTACGCGTGGTACAAGGCGACGCGCTGTCACCTGCGGTATTACGCCGTGCCGGGGCGGAAAATACTGAGCTCTTGGTGGCGGTGACGTCGGCCGATGAATTTAATATCGCAGTATGCGCTCTAGGCTACGCCTTATTTGCTATCCCGCGTAAGATTGCCCGTATCCGCACCCCTGATCTTTTGGCCGAAGCGCCGGCCTTATTTAACGGACAGGCCTTACCGATTGATCATGTCATCGCCCCGGAGCATATTACCGCAGCTGATATCTTAGATTTAATTGAATTGCCAGGCTGTTCATGTTGCGGACTTTTTGCCGATGAGCGCGTAGTCGTCGGGACGGCGGTGTGCCGCCGTGGGGGCAAACTGCTAGGCTCGCAGGTGGCGGCTTTGGAAAGTGACAGTAAGGCCCGGGTGGTGGGGCTCTATCGCCAACATGAGCCTATCCGCAATTTTATGCACGAGACTCTCACGCAGGGCGATGAGATCTTTTTTTGTGTCGAGCGCAGCCGTGCTTTGGCCTTTTTATCTGCATTAGGCCCCTTAGATGCCGGCTCTAAGATCATTGCCATTGCCGGGGGAACTCATGCTGCCGATGAGTTGGCGCGTAATTTAAGTTTACGCTATCGGGTGAAATTGATTGAACCTGATCCGCAACGCGCACAACGTTTACAGACCCGTTTTCATAGCAATAATGTCGAGCTCTTTTATGCCGATCCCTGCGATCCGGATTTTATTCATGAAGAGCATCTGTATGATTGCGATCGCTTTATTGCCGCCAGCCCTAGTGATGAGATCAATGTCATTGCCGGACAGCTTCTCAAACGTTATGGTTGTCCGCGCACTTTGGCAGTGATTAGTAAAACCACCTTAAGTGATTTAAGCTCCCTTTTAGGCAGTGCGGATGTCGATGTGCTTTTTGAGCCGCGTGAGGCCGTAATTTCCACCATGCTGTCGGATATTTATCAAGATGGCGTGATTAAGCTGCGCTTATTTAACTCCGGACGCTCCTGTGCCGCGGAAATCTTAGTGCAAGAAGGCAGTCGCCGGGTGGTGGGGCATAAAATAAGTGATATTACCTGGCCCAATGGGGTGAATCTTGGGTTGGTGCTGCGCGGACGCAAGCTATTGCCGTGCACGCCGGATTTAGAGTTTGCCTCAGGAGATAGATTGATTGCCTATTTAAACGATCAGGCACAATTAAGGCGCTTAAGTGAGCTCTTGCGTCCGCGCGTCAGTTGGATCCCGAAGGTGCGTTTATGGTCGTAAATTTGCGCCTCGTTGCGCGCTTACTGTGCCCGGCAGTATTTTGGTTTGGTCTATGTGGTTTGATTCCCGCAGGCTGGGCCTTGGTGGTCAAAGAGCGCCTGGCCGCCGGTTGCTTTATCGGTGCGGCGCTTTGTGCGGTGGCATTGTCAGTATTGTTGCACCGCGTAGGCCGCCAAGCGCGCTTGAACGTGACCTTACGCGATCTCTTTGTCTTTACCGTAAGTTTGTGGGTCTTATGTATTTTATTGGCCGCCATTCCGCTGTGGCTTATTTTAGATGATCTTAATTTTGCCGGGGCTATCTTTGAAAGTGCCTCGGCGCTGTCCTGTACTGGAGCTACCGCGATTGCTCATTTAGATGGCCGCGAGCAGTCGGTCTTGTTGTGGCGCTCGATGTTGCAATTTTTTGGAGGTATCGGCTTCGTGGTGGCCGGTGCGGCCTTATTGCCAAGCTTTCTTTTAGGTGGGCTTAATCTCTTTAAAACCGAATCTTCATCCTTTGACGGCCAGGCCAAACTGACGGCTCACATTAAAACCATGGCCATTGGGCTGCTTTTGTGGTATGCCGCTACCGCCATCTTGTGCACCTTGTGCTATATGATTGCCGGATTAGATTGGTTTTTGGCTTTAAATGCGGCCCTGTGTACCGTAGCGACCGGCGGCATGATGCCCTTAGATGCCTCCATGAATGGTTTGCCCGCGGCGGTGCACTATTGGGCGATGTTATTTATGATTTTAGGCTCTTTGCCGTTTTTTGTGATTTTATCGAGCATTTCTGGCAATTATCTGCAGGTGTGGCGCGATGAACAGGTGCGCGGTTTATTTAAGATAATTGTGCTTACCGCGTTTTTCGTCATCGCTTCTTTGATCTTTATTAATGACTATGATTTTGAGCGCGCGCTTCGCGTGGGCTTGTTTAATATCATTTCGATTATTTCCACCACCGGCTTTGCGCTGGAAGACTTTTCCGCCTGGAATCCCTTTGCCACCTATATCTTTTTTATCATATTAGCCATTGGCGGTTGCTCGGGATCGACTTCAGGTGGCATTAAGGTCTTTAGATTGCAAATTTGCTATGCGATGTTTAAAACCCAGCTCACTAAGGCCTTGCATCCCCATCAGATAATTGAGCCCCATTACAATGGCCAACTAGTATCCTCCGCCTTAATTCGGGCGGTGATTACCTATTTTGTCGGTTATATCCTGCTGGCCATACTTTCAAGTGGTGTGGGCGTACTCTTGGGGCTGTCCTTACCTGATGCCATTACCGCCAGTATTTCAGCACTGTCTAATGTCGGTCCGGCGATGGGTACTTCTTTGGGACCGGAGGCCAACTTTTCTGAGGTGGGCACGGCGCTGCATCTGCTGTTTTCCTTTGATATGTTAGCCGGTCGTTTGGAAATTATCCCGGTTTTACTATGCTTAAGCCCGCGCATTTGGCGTTTATAAGCGCAAGCTTTTGGGGAGTGTTGACAGTAAGATGGCTTTGATTACAATGCTTGCGCCAGCATGATTTTGCGCTTACATGAGGTTTTTGTAGTTTGAAACCTACTTTACTCTATCATCCTGACGGTAGTTCGCGCCCGGTGGCGCACAGTCAGGAAATTGAATTGACTGATTTAACTCCCAACTTTGGTAGTGCCAACTTTAGTGATACTTCAACTTTGACGGGGCGCTCTTTTGCGACGTTACAGTTGCGTGCCAAAAACGCCGTGCGCGCCTTATTACACTCTGCCCATGAGCAGATCTTAGTTATCTGTGGCAACAGCCGGGTGGATGAATTACAAACGGCAGTGGATTTAGTGACCGCTTTAAGTCAGTTAAAGCCGGTGGTGGCTAGAGCTGCGCGTAAAGAGCAACTTTTGGGCAAGAATGGCCAGGGTGGCTTAATCCACGGTTTTGGGGTATTGATTTTACCTTGCGCGCTTTTATGTGATCATCCCAAATGGATTGGTCCTTTGAGTGCTGCCTTGCATGACAATCCGGCCATCAAGCTAATTTTATGCGGCAGTGGCACTGATTGTGCGGATTTAAGTCTCTTTTGGCCGGAGCTTGATTATGCCTTGCATGCCGATTTGGTGTTTGAGTTTCCGGCAAGTGACGGGATTAATTTGGTAGGCCAGCTTTTGGCTTGTTATCAAAAAAGACTACAGGTTAAAGCCTGCAGTGTTGAGGCCGTCGAGCTCTTTTGCCGTTTGGCCACCCGCCAAAGTGGGGATAGACGTTGGCTGGGGATTGCTGAGCGCACCTTACACAGTCTCCTTACGCAGGCCGATAAGTACGCCAAAGGAGCGCTCATTGATGCCAAGGCAGTGTTAAAGGCCTTTGCTGCCGCTGATTTTCGCGTCAATTTTTTGGCTGAATCAGAGCTACGTGAGCATCGCGATCAGCAATTGTTAATTGCCACTCAAGGCGCGGCCATTGGGCAGGTCAATGGCTTGTCAGTGGTGGAAACCTTTGGCTCGTCCTATGAATTTGGTGAGCCGGTGCGGATCACTGCCACCTTACGCGCCGGTGGTGAGGGAGATGTCATCGACATTGAGCGTAAGGCCGAATTGGCCGGACAAATTCATGCCAAGGCGATGATGATCATCAATGGCTATTTGATGAAGGAATTTGGAGCTGAGCAACCGCTACCGGTATCGGCAAGCTTGGTCTTTGAGCAGTCCTATAGCGAAATTGATGGCGATAGTGCTTCCTTAACCGGTTTGTGCGCCGTGCTCTCGTGCTTGGCGGGCGTCCCGATTCGCCAGGACTTGGCCTTAACCGGCTCGGTGGATCAATTTGGCCATGTGCAACCGGTAGGGGGCGTCAATGAAAAGATTGAAGGCTTTTTTAAAGTCTGTCGTTTACATGGCCTGACCGGCTCGCAGGGTGTGGTCATTCCGGAAACTTGTGTGCCGCAATTGGTGCTCCGTCCGGCAGTGGTGCGCGCCGTCAAGCAGGGTAAGTTCCATCTTTACACCGTAAGTCACGTCACCGATGCCATTGAACTCTTAACTACCGTGCCCTGGGGCAGTAAGGAAGAGCAAGGCACGATTGCCCAGCGCATTGTCGAGCGTATGGCGCAGATTGGCCAAAGCGGGCATAACGAGCGCCCTTGGTGGAAATTCTGGGAATAACAATAAGTAAAGCTGTCCGCAGGAGGCGGACGGCCCCTTTTTTAGGACTTAGGGCGCTTAATTTTGCGGGGGCTAAAAACAAAAAAAATCAGCGCTTAGGCTGACTTACAAAGTGAGAGCTTTGTGGCTCCTCCTACTGGACTTGAACCAGCGACATACGGATTAACAGTCCGCCGTTCTACCGACTGAACTAAGGAGGAACTCCACAATCAAGTTTTAGTGTTTTCAGTCAGTGCTGAAAACGGGGCATATTATAAGGGGCAAAACAGAATCTGTCAACAAGTTAAGTAAAAATTTTTACTTAAGGCGCTAAGATTAGTTCGGGGCGGGGAAAATCAGCGGCTTACTTAGCAAAAATCATGAAAATGTATGGGCAAAAATTGATCTATTGCATAGATTGCCTGCGACCATCAATTCATAATAAAAGTGTCTTCCATACTAGTATTTCGCCTAGGGCTAACATACGGTGAAGACGCAATCATTTACAACTAAAGTAAAAATTTTTAGGTGAGTGTCTATGCAAAAGAAGTTTATTCCCCTGGCTGTGGCGGCCGTATTGTCAGCTTGCGTAGCGTTAAGTGCTAGCGCAGAAGAGGTCCATGTGTTCTTATTGGCAGGCCAATCTAATATGGTAGGACGCGATGCTACGCCCTTTAACTTTGAGCCCAATCCGAGCATTTTAAACTTTACTGACGGACGTGCCGGTACGCCGCTTAATCAAGTGGAAATAGCGCAAGATCCCATTCGTCATGACAAAGACGGGGTTACTTATGGCACTAATGCCGGGCGCCCGTTTGCCGAAGCTTTGCTCAAGACCCTCCCGGAGGGCGATAAGATTTTATTGGTCAATCGCGCCTGGGGTGGCACCGATATTTCTGAGTGGCGCAAAGGCCATGGCCCTAAGGGCTACAGCCCGGATTCGGGCTATAACTTGCCGGTAAATCCTTATGTGTCGGCCATTGAGGCCACCAAGGCTGCCATGCAGGCGGTTACCGATAGCGGGCGTGAGGTGAGCTTGGATGGCATTTTGTGGATCCAAGGTGAGTCCGATGTCGACCACTTAACTTGCCCGCAGATGTATGAAGCGGCGGTGGTCGATGTGCTGACTAATATGCGCAAAGATCTCAATGATCCAGATCTTAAGATTGTCATTGGTGAGTTCTATCAGGACTATGGTGGGGAAGCGGGCAAGCTCATTCTCAATACCTTGCCTAAAATTGCCAAGCGCTTAAATGCCGGGCTGGCCAAATCCACCGGCGCGCAAGTTTTGGCCGATGGCGTGCATATGACTACAGCCTCGCATCAGGCTTTAGGTGAGCGGATGGCTGAAGAATATTTAAAGTTAAAGTAAGAACAAACTTAAGGATGGTAGTTTAATTGTGGGGGGCAGTGGCCCCCTTTAATTTATAGCTACTAAATCATGATGAGGGTGCCGAGGGTAATTAAGCTAGCGCCCAGCACATCTTGAAGCCTAAAGTCCTCATGTAAGAAGATAAGTGCCAGCACCAGCGTAATGACGACACTAAACTTATCGATGGCCACGACCTTGGAAACCGGGCCTGTTTGTAGCGCGCGATAAAAACACAGCCATGAGGCGCCGGTGGCCAGGCCCGAGAGGATTAAGAAGATCCAACTTTTACGGCTCACGTCACCAAGAGAGCTATGGGCATGAGTTAAAAAGACCAGCGCCCAGGCCATGACAATCACCACTAAGGTACGAATGGCGGTGGCTAAATTTGAGTTTACCCCCTGTATGCCAACTTTGGCCAAAATCGAAGTTAAGGCGCCAAAGAGGGCGGCCAAAAAGGCAAAGAGTGCCCACATCTTGCTTCTCCTTAAAATTAAAGCTTATTTATGTTAGCGCTTATCTGCAAACGTAGCTCACGGTTTGCCACGGCAAAAACTGCGCTGCCTTTAAGCCGGCGCGTTAAATTTTTTATCACGGATGGCAACTAAGTTTTGTGCACATATTTAGTGCAAAGTGTGGAATTATTGTGAATTTTTGCGGGCAAAAAGATGCGCAAATGGCTGTTAGACGGGTAAAATAACTCTTTTAATGAAATGCCTTGTCAAAGGGCATATTGTGGCCACTGTGGTGCAGTGGCTGAGGGTTTGTAACGCAAATAAAAAGACTTTGTTATGCAGGTACAGAAGAATTACAGCTTCATTCCGATTGGTTTGATGCTCTTTGCGCTGTTCTTTGGCGCTGGTAACTTAATTTTTCCCGCCTCGATGGGGCAGGTTGCTGGCTATAACGTGTGGTGGGCGGTTCTCGGTTTTTGTGTGACCGGGGTAGGTTTACCGCTGCTAGCTGTCATTGCCATCGGTTATTCTGGTAAGTTGGCGCTGATGCAAGTGGCCTCGCGCGTGCATCCTTATTATGCGCTCTTTTATACCGTGATAAGCTATATGGCCATTGGTCCGTGCTTTGCCGTACCGCGTACCGGCACGGTCTCCTACGAAATTGCCATTCGTCCGTTCTTGGGCGCCAATCCCCCGGAATATGCACTGGCCATCTTCCTTTTGTTTTTCTTCTTGGTAACCGGCTGGTTATCGGCCACCCCGACTAAGTTGGTCGATCGTATCGGCAAATTCTTAACCCCGGCCTTAGTGCTCACCTTGGTGATCTATATTGTTAAATCCTTTATTAGCCCTTTAGGGGAGCCGCAGGAGCCAAGTGCTGCTTATGCCACCCCGGTTAAGGCCGTTATTCAGGGTATTTTGGATGGTTATAATACCTTAGACGCCATTGCCGCCTTGGTCTTTGCCTCCTTAGTGATTAAAGCGGTGCAATATACCGGCATTAATGATAAACGAGAAGTGACCCTGCAGGTCTATAAGTCAGGTTTTGTGGCCGGTCCCTTACTTGCCATCATCTATATCTTTATTGCCAAGATTGGCTCGGAGAGTGTGGGCGCAATTGGCCTGCAGGAAACCGGTGCTCCGATTTTAGCGGAGACGGCCAAGATCTTCTTTGGTCAGGCCGGTGCCATCTTATTGGCAGTGATGGTGCTCTTGGCCTGCTTGACGACAAGTATCGGCCTTATCACCTGCTGCGCAACCTTTATGCGCGAGCTTACCGGTAAGCTTCCCTATGTCGCCTGGGTGGTAATCTTTACCGTAATTTCCTACTTAATTGGCCTCTTTGGTCTTAAGACCATCATTGTGTCGACCATTCCGGTATTGATGTTCATTTACCCGCTGTGCGTGGCTATTGTGTTCCTCATCCTGACCCACAAACTCTTTGGTGGACGGCGTTGCGTCTATGCTTGGACCATGGCTTTTACCTTAGTGATGGCCACCCACAATGGTCTGCAAACTGCGCAAATTGCGTTAGGTGGTTTAGATGCCATCTTAACGCAGTGGTTGCCGCTTCATCGCTATGGCTTAGGCTGGATCCCCTTTGCTTTGTGCGGCTTTGTCATTGGCCTGGTGCATAAGAGCTTGGTTAAGGCCGCTCCGGTAGATTAAATTTAAATTTAAACCTCAACAGGGCGCTGTGGTAAAGTAGCGCCCTGACGTCACAGCGCAAACATTTTCGTGGCAAATGCAAGCGCATGTTTTTGCTATCTTCAGGCAAACTTACCTATTAATGACTAGTGCGGGATATATTTTTTGCTATCTTGCGGTGGTCTTTGTCAGGGGGATAAAAACGAAAAAACCGGCATGGTGCCGGCCTTTGTTTCTTGGCTCCTCCTACTGGACTTGAACCAGCGACATACGGATTAACAGTCCGCCGTTCTACCGACTGAACTAAGGAGGAACGCAAGAAAAATTCTTAAGTTGTTGTTTTCAGTCAGCGCTGAAAACGGTGTACATTTTATAGACAGAAGTAAGGGCTGTCAAGCATTCAGGCAAAAAATTTAAGAAATTTTTGCTAACAAACTGTAAATAAAACGTTTTATGTGCCACATCTCCGCTTGCAAGGGGCGTGTTACAATGAGCTGTTTTAATTTTGCGTGTCGTAAAGGAGTTTGCATGGCTAAGGTAAGAGCAGCCACCCCCGATGATGTGGAGCTTATTTTATCCTTCATTTGGCGCTTGGCAGAATATGAGCATTTAGAGCATGAAGTGGTGGCGACCCCGGAGCTACTTAAAGAGTGGCTGTTTGATAAAAAGAAAGCCGAGGTGCTCTTTGCGCTCAATGATGAGGGTAAGGAAGTGGGCATGGCGCTTTTTTTCCATAATTTCTCCACCTTCTTGGGCAGAGCTGGCATTTATTTAGAAGATCTCTTTGTCCTCCCTGAAGCGCGCGGGCAGGGTTATGGCACCTTGTTATTACGCGCCTTGGCCAAATTGTGCGTCGAGCGTGGTTGTGGGCGTTTGGAGTGGTCGTGCCTTAAATGGAATACCCCGTCACTTAACTTTTATCAAAATTTAGGCGCCAAGCCTTTAGAAGAGTGGGTGATGCTCCGCGTTACCGGCGATACTTTACAGGACATGGGTAGTTAAGGCAGTAAACGGTGGCAGTAAGAAAAGGCTTTGAGCTGGTTGCGCCCTTTGGCCCGGCAGGCGATCAGCAGGCGGCAATTGATAAGTTGGTAGCCGGGATTGAGGCGGGGGATAGTGCGCAGACTTTGCTGGGCGTCACCGGCTCAGGTAAGACCTTTACCATGGCCAATGTGATTGCCAAACTCAATCGCCCGACCATGATCTTGTCGCACAATAAGACCTTGGCGGCGCAATTGTACGGTGAGATGCGCGAGTTCTTTCCCAAAAACGCGGTGGAATATTTTGTCTCCTACTACGATTATTATCAGCCGGAGGCCTATATCGCCGCCACCGATACCTTTATTGAAAAAGACGCTAAGGTCAATGAGCATATCGATCAGATGCGCCTGTCGGCCACCAAGGCCTTAATGGAGCGGCGCGATGTCATCATTGTCTGCTCCGTCTCGGCCATCTATGGCCTAGGTGAGCCGGAAACTTATTTAAAGATGATGTTGCACTTAAGCCGGGGAGAGCTTATCACGCAGCAGGAGATTGTGGAGCGTTTGGCCACCTTGCAGTACACGCGCAATGATGTGGCCTTTGAGCGTGCTACCTTTAGAGTACGCGGTGAGGTCATTGATGTCTTTCCGGCCGAATCTGATGGCTATGCCGTGCGCATTGAGCTTTTTGATGATGAGGTGGAAAACCTCTCCACCTTTGACCCCTTAACCGGGCAAATCTTGCAGCGCCTGCCGCGCGTAACCATCTTCCCCAAAACCCATTACGTCACCCCGCGTGAGGTACTGTTAAATGCCGTCGAGCAGATTAAGGTCGAGCTTAAAGAGCGCTGTGATTTCTTTTTAAAAGAGCATAAGCTCTTGGAAGAGCAGCGGCTGCGCGAGCGCACCGCCTATGACATTGAGATGATAAATGAGCTGGGCTATTGCTCGGGCATTGAGAATTACTCACGCTATTTAACCGGCCGTAAGCCTGGGGAGCCGCCGCCTTGTTTATTTGACTATCTGCCTGACGATGGTTTGCTGATTATCGATGAGTCGCATGTGACGGTACCGCAAATTGGCGCAATGTACCGCGGCGATCGCTCGCGTAAGGAAAACTTAGTCAATTTTGGTTTCCGTCTACCGTCGGCCTTTGACAATCGGCCGCTTAAATTTGACGAATTTGTGCGCCTGCAACCGCAGACTATCTATGTGTCGGCCACGCCGGCGGACTATGAGTTGCAAGAGTCGTCGCAGGTAGTGGAGCAAATTATTCGCCCGACGGGGCTACTCGATCCGGAAATTGAAGTGCGCCCGGTGGCCTCACAGGTAGATGATTTGATGTCGGAGATTCAACTGCGCGTGGCGCAACAAGAGCGCGTCTTAGTCACCACACTTACCAAGAAAATGGCCGAGGAGCTGACCTCGTATTTAGAAGAGCACGGCCTTAAGGTGCGCTATTTACACTCTGATATCGATGCTGTCGAGCGCATGGAGATCATTCGCGATTTGCGCTTAGGAGAATTTGATACCTTGGTGGGTATTAACCTCTTGCGTGAGGGCCTAGATATGCCGGAGGTGTCCTTGGTGGCAGTCCTGGATGCGGACAAAGAAGGCTTTTTACGCTCAGCGCGCTCTTTAATTCAGACCGTAGGGCGTGCGGCCCGTAATATTCATGGCAAGGCCATCTTCTATGCCGATAAGGTGACCCCGGCGATGAAGGAGACCATGGAAGTCACCGCCAGACGGCGTAAGCTGCAGCAGGAGTTTAATGAGGACCATCACATCAAGCCGCAGCAGATTAAAAAGAAGATTGTCGATGTGATGGAAGTGGCCTTAAAGCAAACGGCGTCCTTTAAGGCCCCGGAGGAGAAGCGTAAGCAACCCATCTCTCGTAAGCAATGGGAGGCGCAGCAGGCAAAATTAAGTCCCAAGGAGCTTAGTGCCAAGATTGATAAGCTTAACGTGCAGATGTTAAAGCTGGCCCGTGAGCTTAAATTTGAAGAGGCGGCGGCGGTGCGCGATGAGATGCAAGCCCTGCAGCAGATGTTAATGCTGCTGCCAGGACGGGTAAGTTAGGCGTGAGCCTTGACGCTACGGTTGTGTTCGCGTAAAAGCTCGCTTTCAATAAAGTCGAGCACGGCCTTAAAGTCCTCTTCCTCAAGGCTACTGTCAGGGTCAACTTGTTGCAATTGCTGTAAGGTGCGCAAGAACTCCAAGCGTTGCGGTGAGCTGACCTTTTGCGCCACCTGCTGTGCCGCAGCTTTGGGATCATAGGCAAGTCCCAAAGTAAGGCCGTAGCATAAGTCAGCCAAAGCCTGCAGGCGTGCTTGCTGTCCGCTCTTAGGGAGCATCAAGGGCAGATTGTCCTTATTAAAGCCATCTTGGGCATCTATGGCCAACTCGGTGATAATGGCAATCAGGGCGCCGGGGAGCGGTTGGCCGTCATTGAGCACCGCGGCTACGGTATCGCGCAACATGCGGCTGTCGGCGCTAAGCCCGCGCGCACTTAAACCTAGAATAAGACCTTGCCACACCGCCGGGCCGTCGGCTGCCTGCAGAGTCTGTAACTCTTTTTTAAGTTCGTCAAAGCGTGCGCCTAAAATCTGCATAAATCTAAGTTCCTCAATATCTTTATCAAAGGGCGAAAAGATATTATAATGCGCGTGCCTGCCATTTAGTCAGCAGGTTGGTAGATTTTCCTACCCTGGCGTTTTTAACTTCAGAGAGCTCTTTTTAAATATGCATCCGATGCTGAATATTGCAGTACGCGCTGCCCGTACTGCCGGCAATTTAATTGCCCGTAATTTAGGCCGCCAAGATCAATTTACGGTTGAAGAAAAGCACGTTGACGACTTAGTGACCACGATTGATAAAGAGTGCGAGCAGACCATCACTTCAATTTTGCTCAAGTCCTATCGTGATCATGCGATCCTCGGCGAGGAAAACGGGCTGATTGGCAATCCGGATGCAGAGTACTGCTGGGTTATTGACCCGATTGACGGTACCACCAATTTCGTCCTCGGCGTGCCGCATTGCGCGGTATCCATCGGCCTGCGTTATCGCGGTCGTCCGGAAGTTGCCGTCGTTTTCGATCCGATGTTAAATGAGATGTTCACCGCCGCCCGTGGCGAGGGTGCCTCCTTAAATGGCCGCCGTATTCGCGTCAGCAAGCGTCCGACCTTAGCTGGTGCCGTGATCCATACCGCTCCTCCGGCTCGTTATCGCGAGAAGATGGATGCCTTTATGCCGGTGATGCGCCGTTTAATTGACCATACCGCTGATATTCGCCGTACCGGCTGTGCTTCGCTGGATATGGCTTATGTGGCCTGCGGCCGTTGCGACGGTTATTTAGAGTTGGGCTTAAAGCCGTGGGATTATGCGGCAGGCGAGCTCTTGGTGCGTGAGGCCGGTGGTCTGGTCACCGATTTTGCTGGCGACATCGACAAGTTCCACAAGACCGGCAACATCCTCTGTGGCGCCCCGAGCATCGTCAAGGGCTTATTGACTGAAGTCACCAAGCCTGCCGACTTACCTGCCATCTTAAAGTAAGTTTTAGCTCTTCCTTTCCTATTGCCGCCTGCGCTCTTGCAGGCGGTAACAGGCTTAAATTTTCCTTCTTGGATCACAAAACGGCCCACAAACTGCTAAGCCTTAAGTAGAGAACTTAATTTTACGGGGCAAAAACTTAGATTGTTAAAGAAGATCCTTTGCTAAGTTAAGTGTTATTAAACCAAGATTCCAGGTCGCGTCTCCTGACCTATGAAAATCCATTAAAAAATATACTCTAGCTTATAAAGGTCTACAATCGGTACAGCCAAAGCGGTTAAAACTTCAGCGCGCCCCTAGCACGAGCGCGTAAACAGCGGGCCTAATTTGGGCTCATCCTTGCCAAAGACATCTTTTACCTGCGCCAAAAATACTTCGGCGGTGGCCACCGCATCGGCAAGCGCATTGTGCGCCACGTAAGGCGGCAATTGGCGTTTTTGTCGAATAGTTGCCAGACGTAAATCCTCTTTTCCCTGCGGGCGATGGATTAAGGAGCGCTCAATTTTCATGGTATCCAAAAAGATTAAGGGCAGGGGAAAGGATGACTTAAGGCCCAACATGTTAAATAAAAAGCTATGCTCAATTACTGCGGCATGACAAATGATGATATGCCCATGCAAGGTATCAATTAAAAAGTCGCGCGCCTCATTTAGGCTCATGCCCTGAGCAAGAGCCTCGGGCGTGATTTGATTGATAAGTGCCGCTTGTGGATTTATGCAACATTCTGGCTCAACTAAAAAGTGATGAAAGCACGAGCCAAAGTCAATTTGCAGGCCATGCATCTTAACGCCACCGATGGAGAGCACCTTATCGTGGGCAAAATCAAGCCCGGTGGTCTCAAAGTCTAAGGCCACAAAGTCAAGGTTGCGCAAGGGACTGTCGTGGGATGGCAACGGCGCGGCAAAAAAGGGCGCAAGGGACGGCTCTAATTGCGGATCTTTTAAGGCCTTGCGGCGCAGCTTTTCTAAATGCTTTAACTTATCAAAGAGCATTAGAGCACTCCCTTGGTAAAGTGCACCTGTGCGGCACTTTGCCCGCGTGAAATAATGCGAAAAGCATCCTTTAAGTGGCTACGCTCAAATTGACTTAATTCATCCGGGGACAGTAAATTTGAGATCTTTTCATGGTGCATAAGTGCCTGATATTGATGCTCAAAGCGCACATCGTTTAAAAAGTTAAGCGCCTCAATAAGCTCGCGCGCGCTTGCCGCATCGTCTAAGGACTGCTCCAAGCGCTCGGCGGTATTGACGCACAAACTACGTTTTTGCAGCGCATAGAGGCGGGCCAATTCGACAATGAGATTGATGCCCTGATGCTTTAAGTTCAGCGCCGGTTTGTTTTCGCCATCGCGGGTTAAGACAAATTGGCGAAATAGCCCCAATGGGGGACTTACCGCGAGCGCATTGTGACAGAGTAGGGCTAAAAAGCGCGAGCTATTGGCGGCATTGGTAATGATTTTTTGCTTTAATTTGGTCACCAAGAACTCATCACCATATAAACAGCGCAGATCAAAGAACACGGAGCTATCAAGCAGGGCCTGAGCATCAGGCTCTAACATCCATTTGTCATAATAGCGCTCCCAACCCTGGCTACTTTGACACCATTGGGCTTTGCAGGCCATATAGTTGCCGCTACACCAAGTATAGCCGCAGGCATCAAGGGCGGTACACACCTTATGGGTAAAGACCTTAAAGTAGGTAAGCTCACCTGCTGTCAGTTCATGCTCGTAAACCAGGCCATTGTCTTGATCGGATAGAAAATGCACTTCCTCGCGTGCCAGTGAGCCTGCGGCAAAGAAGGCATAATTGCACGGGGGCGTGCCTAAAGATTTTTCCACAAGCTGACAGATCTTTTTGGCAAAGGCGTCGGCAATTCTAGTGAAGGTGCGTTGGATTACCGCAGGCTCGACCTTAAGCTCCATCAAGGTGACAAAGATCTCCTGCTTTTGTGACGCGAGCGTACTTAAATCGCTGATGCTAATTTGCTTACTGATGGCTTTGAGCAAATACAAAGGTTGCAAGAGCGAGTTTTGTAATAAATCACGGGTATTGACGCTCCCAACTACCTGCTTGCCATGCATGACCGGCAAGTTTTGCACATGATGGTAGAGCATGCTCTCTAAGACCTGATAGAGGGGCTTGGATTCATCAATGACCACCGGATGTGGACTCATGATGGCACTTACCGGGGATGAATAGGGTAGTCCCGAGGCTAAGGCACGTAAGGCCAAATCAGACTTGGTGACCACGCCGATAAGCTCTGCCGTATCGGGGGTGGTAACCATCGCAATTTCGGTGCCGGTAAACAATAAACGCCGCGCACATTCTTGCAGGGTGCAGGTGGGCGGAACGCAGACCACGCGCTTTTGACTGACGCTATCCACCCGTTGCTTTAAGCGCGAGTTTAAATAGCCATCCCCATCGAGCAAATAGTGGCGCGCCGAAGTTAGGCGTACATATTCATGGCAGTCAAAATAGCGCCCGACGTGCTCATTGCGCGCTTTGATAAACTCCAAAATTTGGCGCGAAATGATATATACCAAACTATTTTCTAAAAAGACTACCTTGTAGTCGCTCGGGCCGTGCTTGTTAAGCTGCGTATAGCCAAAGCTATCGCCAACACTCAGTCGCGCGCGTAAGCTGCCATCGCGATTGATTTGCTCGGCACAGCCGGTGCGCAACATAAACAAACCGACCCCACTTAAGGCCTCATCGCAAATTTCATCGTCCTTGGCGTAATAGGCAATCTTGACGGCGGCGGCTAATGTGTCCTGCTCGAGCGTAGAGAGCATGGAAAAAGGGTAGGTATGGGCGATAAAGTCATAAATATTAGGGAGCAGTGAGCTGTCCATCAAAGCCTCCTTGGGGCCTATCTTCATAGTCTGGCGTATAAAAAACGCCTGACTTTACATTAAAGTCAAGCGTCTTTCTTAACATCCTATCGTGGTCCTACTTGTCCTCACCTGTTAAGGTATCCGGGGCTACAGGATCGCGCGTGGTATCGATGACCTTACTTGCGTAAATATCACGCGCGCCGCTATAGCCACTACCGTAGGTAGAAACTTCCACCGGGGTGTAGCTTTCGGTAGGTCTTGCCGGATGTTCCATCCCAAAGCTTAAGGTAAAGACCGCCGGCTCAGAGATATTGTCAATGCTACCGGTATTATTGGCGGCATTTAAACCACCGCTCTTGCCGGCAGTTTGCAACGGGGCACCTTCCTGAGGGTCGCGCGCCGGCACCTGCTTGGTAAAATCAAGCTCAGTATACGGACCTTCAGCGCTGACACTTTCGGTGTAGCTAATTGGCTGCGGCACATAGGGCTTGGCCGCCTGTAGCTCTTCTTTAGCCGCCTTTTCTGCCCGCTCCTTGGCAAAAGCGATCGCTTGACTCTTGGCAATGGAACGCGGCGCCTCCCCGCTTAAATTCTCCGGGATCTCCGCACTGCGCCGGCGCGGAGCACTGTCCCCTTCGGCACGTGGCGGACGAGTACGATTCTGGCGCGGCGGGCGCGGAGCTTGTACCTCTGCATTGTCAGCCTTCGGGGTCGGGCGCTTGGGCGCAGGCTTAGGGGCACTATTTTGCCGTCTGCTCTGACGCTCCGGGCGCTCAGCACGCTCTGGGCGCGGACTGTCCGGGCGCTCACTGTGCGGTGTACGATTGTCGCGATCGGCCTGATTTAGTGTCGGACGTTCGCGATTGTCCGGGCGATTGGGACGGCGACCATTTTGATTGGGGCCACGGCGATTATTGTTATTGCGCCGCTGTCCATTGGACTTGCTCTGCTTTTTGGCAGGCTGCGTTGGGGTTTCGTCGCTAGCAAAGAAGCCGCCTATGGCCTTGACTACGCGGGCAAAGAAGGAGGGCTTAATCGCTGGATCTTCTTTTACCGTAGCCTTAGGTTGCGGATGACGCGGGGCCTTGCTGGTGATGTCATTTAAAAAGCTTTGGTCGATGGCCGGCTCCGAGCTATTTTTGGCCATCACCTGCTCAGAGCGCTCTACCTGACGCTCTAAGATGGCCTCTTGCATCACCTTGCGGGCCTCTTGGGCACGTTGTTCTAAGACTGAGGTCGTGCTGTCATAAAAACCCGGCGCATTTTGCCCCAGCAGACGCTGCACTTCAAATTGCGGCGGCATCATATGTTGATCGGGGATAATTGACACCTTGATCTTATGGCGCTTTTCAATTTCGGCAAGCTTGGCGCGCTTTTCATTGAGAATAAAGGTCGCCACTTCCACCGGCGCAATGGCAAAAACATTACCGGTATTCTTATGGGCCTCTTCTTCAAGTAAACGCAGTACCGACAGGGCAAGCGAGGAGGTATCACGCACGGTACCTTGGCCTTGACACATCGGGCAGACGTGGGCGCTTGATTCCTCTAAAGACGGGCGCAGACGTTGACGAGACATTTCTAGCAGGCCAAAGCGCGAAATACGGCTAAACTGAATGCGCGCTCTGTCCTGACGTACCGCCTCACGCATGCGGGCCTCAATTTCACGCTGATTCTTAATGGGGGTCATATCGATAAAGTCGATGACGATAAGACCACCAATATCGCGCAGCCGTAACTGACGGGCAATTTCTTCTGCAGCCTCAATATTAGTCTGTAAAGCGGTCTCTTCAATATCGCCGCCCTTAGTGGCTTTAGCAGAATTGACGTCAATGGAGGTTAAAGCCTCGGTAGGGTCGATGACAATCGCGCCGCCGGAGGGCAGACGCACTTCACGCTGATAAGCGCTTTCAATCTGCGACTCAATCTGGAACTTGGAGAACAGCGGGATATCGCCGGTATAGAGATGTACGCGATTGCTAAATTCCGGGCGCACTAACTCAATTTGCTGGCGAATTTGCTCAAAGACATGGCGATCGTCAACTAAGATTTCGCCAATGTCCGGGCGCAGATAATCGCGCACTGCACGCAGTGCAATATTGGATTCCTGATAGATAAGAAAAGGCGCTTCACGACGGGCGGCGGTGTTCTTAATCATATCCCACAGCTTGGTGAGAATCGATAAGTCCCACGAGAGCTCCTCCGCACTCTTACCCACGCCGGCGGTACGGACAATGACGCCCATGCCTTCGGGGATCTCAATACTCTCTAAAGCCTGCTTTAATTCGGTACGCTCTTCACCTTCAATGCGGCGGGAAATACCACCGGCACGGGGATTGTTGGGCATTAAGACTAAGTAGCTACCAGCAAGGGAAATATAGGTGGTTAAGGCAGCGCCCTTTTGACCACGCTCTTCCTTTTCAATTTGCACGATAACTTCTTGCCCTTCACGCAATAAGGTTTTTAAGGCATTGTGATCGGCAAAATTGGTACCGGCCGGATAGTACTCGCGAGCAATTTCCTTAATGGGCAGGAAACCATGACGTTCCATACCATAATCGACGAAAGCCGCTTCCAGACTGGGTTCAATGCGGGTAATGCGACCCTTGTAGATATTGGCTTTTTTATTGGCATGTTCAGGGGATTCGATGTCCAGATCGTAAAGTTTCTGACCATCGACTAAGGCAACGCGCACCTCTTCTTGCTGAGTGGCGTTAATCAGCATTCTTTTCACGAGAAAAGATTCCTTAAGGTTAGTCGCGACAGGCAAAGCTTACGCCTGTCAATAAATATATTATTGACCCAGGCGGCAAAAATACCGGCCGCGGATAAGTTTTTATTAAGCACTTAGGTTCACGCGCCGGTCCTTTCAAAAAGGGGGGTAAACGCAAATGCAGCCGTGAACTACCTAATCTACGTTTTAAACTACAGGCGCGCTTGTCGGTAGCTTACGTAGACGCATACCGGTGGTATGCGGCAACTCACTTTACTAAGGCAGGAACCATGAACGTTTAGGTTACCGTCAGCCTCATGCACGCTATTATGCGGCAAGCGTGGCTAAAACTCAAGCTTGGTGCTACTTTAAGGTTTTTGATTATAAGGAAAAATATAAGGTAAAAAGGGTGGGAGCTTAGAGAGATAAAAAGTGCCACTGCCTTTTTTCGCGTAAAAATGGCGGCCCTTTAGGCCGCCACGGCAAGTGGAACGTGAGTTTTTAAGTTTACGTAGCCTGTGCGTTTAGGGCTTTACCGGGGCTAAATGCTCCTGCCAGAACTTGGCGGCCTGCGCATGATAAAAATCTGCCCAGGGGGTGTCATTGAAAAGGTAGTAGCTACAATGTGAGGCCCCTTCGAGGACTAAAAGCTCGGTTTCTACTCCAGCTTTAAGTAACTTTTCTTGTACGCGCACGGTATTACTTAAAAAGAGATCGCGCGTGCCGCTGACCAGCATCGTCGGCGGATAGTTATTAAAATCACCATAGACCGGGGAGATGCGCGGATTCTTTAAATCCTCGCCGGGGGCATAGACTTTAACGGCCGAGGAAATCCAGCCGTCAGCGCTGATCAGCACTTCATCCTGCCGGTCATTACTCACATAGGTATCGCCAATCTTGTCAATATCAGCCCACGGGGTGCCGGAAATTAAGGCTCCCGGTTGCGGCAATTGTAGGCGCTTACATTCTTGGGACAAAATTAAGGTCAAAGCGCCACCGGTGGAGCTACCAAAGACTCCGATGGTCTTAGGATCATGCTGCTTGATAACTTCCTGATATACAGCCATCATGTCATCCACCGCTGCCGGGTAGGGCTCTTCGGCTGGCGGCATGCGATAGTCAACGGCCAGTACCTGATAGCCAGTCCGCCCAGCCATGATAAGGCCCTCTGGAGCACCAGATAAGCCTGCACCTAAGACATAACCACCACCGTGGACAAAGAAGAGCAGATTGTCATGCTTCAGCTCTTGCGGCGTAAAGAGATAGCACGGTACCCCGGCAATATTTAAGCTTTCAACCTTGATATGGTATTGGGCCATTAAATCGTGCGCATTTTGCACATCGGCCTGATAGGCCCCGGAGGTAAATTCATCCCATTGTTGTGGCGTAGAGGGATTTGATAACGGGGTCATGGCGGCAAGGGCACTGCCGGTAAAACTAAGCGTGCAGGCGACGGCGAGGGCTAAGGTTTTTACTGAAGATAAAGGCATGGCAACTCCTTAAGCAAAAAGCTGATGTTTTAATTTAGGATACTCTGTTGCGATGCGCGACATTAGGCAAATTTTTGCAAGCTATAGCACATTTTTATCTTTGTCACAGCAAAACGGCAACCTGATGTAGCAGGTTGCCGTCAGCAAACAAATTAAAGTTTTGCCTTTAAGTTTTACGTCTTAGGCCTGAGCTTGACGCGCCTTTTGTAAGCGCTCGGCACGGCGGCAGGCGGCGGCGGTAAAGAGCACGTCGGTGGAGCTGTTAAGCGCCGTCTCGGTGGAGTCTTGTAACACACCGATAATAAAGCCGATACCTACGACCTGCATGGCAACATCATTGCTAATACCGAAAATCGAGCAGGCCAGCGGAATTAACATTAAAGAGCCACCGGCCACACCGGAAGCACCGCAGGCGCACAGCACGGCTACCATGCACATTAACAGCGCCGAGGCATAGTCGGTTTCAATGCCTAAGGTATGCACCGCAGCCATGGTCATGACGACGATGGTGACGGCGGCACCGGACATATTGATGGTCGAGCCTAAAGGAATAGAGATGGAATAGGTATCACGCGGTAACTTGAGCTCTTCGCACAGGGCTAAGTTGACCGGCAGATTGGCCGCTGATGAACGGGTGAAGAAAGCAAATACCGCGCTCTTGGTGATGGTGGTCATAATGAGCGGATACGGATTTTCACGCGTGACAATGAAGACGATGAGCGCATTGACACCAAAGGCGATGATAAGCATGGTGCCTAAGAGCACGCAAATGACATGCACGTAGGAGAGCAAATTAGAGAAGCCACCTTCGGCCGTGCAGGAGCTGTAAACCAGGCCCATCACACCTAAAGGGGCAAAGCGGATCACGATACGCACCACACCCGATACGGACTGTGAAATATCCTCGAGCACCCGCTTGGTATTGTCATGGGCGGCACGGAACATGAGGCCCATCGCAATGGCCCAAATTAAGATAGCAATATAGTTGGCATTCATGATGGCGGTGACCGGATTGTCAATGGCCTGATTGATGAAGTTCATCAACACTTCAGAAATGCCTTGCGGGGCCGACAGCTCTGCTTGTGCATGGGCGAGCACCTGGAAGTTGCTCGGGAAAATATAGGACACGGTCAAGGCCAAGGCGGAAGCACAGGCCATCGACACTAAGTAGATCACAATAATCGGCTTCATATTGGTCTTATTGCCCTTTTGGTGACGGGCAATGGCGGCCGATACCAAGACGAAAACCAAAATCGGGGCTACGGACTTTAAGGCTTTGACGAATAATTGACCTATAGTCGGCAGTACCGTTTTATCGCCTGGGTAGACGACGGCAATTAAAATACCGATGATGAGACCAATAATGATCTGCAGGATGAACGGGATCTTATTTAAAGACTCAGCCAGCGGGAAGCGCGGGTTTACAGGATCTAACATAACAAAACACTCTTCTTTTTAGGTTAAAAAGGATTGTGCCCATTATAGACGCGCAACTCTGCACTATTTAAGTTAATGCGCTCAAAATAGTGCGCAAAGCTCAAAAAATAGCAGAATTGCCTTATTTTAGTGCATAAATTGCCGCTAGGCGTTTAAGTTGGCATTTGCATGGTGCAAGTGCGACAGTGGGCACAGCCATTGCAAATTGGGCGACTGCCACAGTTTTCACAAGAGGGGCTAAATTGGCGCTGATACAAATGCTCCGGGGCAAGCAGTAGGCCGAGGGCATCTGTCAGCGTAAAGTTTATTGCTTTGCCCGGCACATTGACCTGCGCCTTGGAGGCAAAATAGCTTTGCCGCCTTTTGTTTGGGATGTGGTAGCGCTTGCCATCTTTAATAAAGTTTGTGCCGGTCTCAATAAAGGTAAATTTGACCTGCGCCTTGGCACATTGGGCGCTTAAATCCTGCACCCAAGCATAATCGCACGGTCGCGGGTTGTCATAATTCTCCCCGCCACAGATAACCTGCTCAATGCCCGCGCTAAGATAGGGCCGTAAGTTGATGGGACCGAGTAACGGGGCGCACATCACTCCCTTATGGGTGACCGGTAGGGAGAGCAGATAGGGGATGCGCTCATCCGCCGCCGCTTGATTTTCGGCGCTGACATTAAAGGAAATGTTGGGAAAGCCTGGCAGATAATTATCCGGCAGACATTGACGCATACGCGTAGCCCGTTTGGTTAAAAGAAAGAAGATGACATCTGGCCTGGCGGCCATGAGCGCAAAGGCCTGCGCGCGATAGCTATCTGCCTGCGGCAAAAAGAAATCAGAGGTCATGCACACGCGAATTAATTCGCCACTTTTTATCCTATATTGCCCGTCACGTTGACGCTGGAGCGGATAGTTAAAATTTTGCGTAATAAAGAACTTACTGCCGTCCATGCCGCGGCTACGGTCGAGGGCAAACATATAGCAGTTGCGACAGCCCGCGGCGATTTTGTGACAGCCATGCCACGGATTCCAAATATCATGCATGCGTGCTCTCCAAAGGTATAAAATTTATGTATACTAATGCAGATTAGAATATATTGAGAATAATCATGGATATAAGATATAGCCAAATCAAAGAGCTACTTAGTACCCATAGCGCACTTAAATTATTACGTGCCGATAAGGCGGCCTTGATGCTGTGCTTTTTAGATGATGTTTTTGTCTCTGGCGGTGCCATCGCCTTGCCTGAAAGCGAAATCTGCGCCCGGCTTGAGGCTATGATAGCACGGATAAATGATCCGGCTGAGCCGGAAATTACCCGCGATGCCAAGGTGCTCATTAAAGAGTGGTCTTCCGATCGTTTACGCCTCTTGCGACGCTATAACACCCAAGAGAGCAATGAAGTGGTTTATGAAATCACTCCGCAGGCGCAAAAGGCCATTGTCTTTATCGCCTCTTTGCAACCTGCGCGCTATGTGGGCACGCAGTCGCGACTGACGGTAATTTTTGAGCTCTTACGTCAATTGACCCTCAGGCGCGATGAGGCGCATCGCGAGCAATATATAGCCGAGTTAAAGCGCCAGCGCGACGAACTTGACCAACGCATTGCCGCGGCTGAGCGGGGTGAGGGCTTAAGCTTAAGCCCAGAGGAGTTTTACGATAATTACAAGCACTTTGAAAGTGAAGCGCGCTCCATCAATGCCGATTTGCGTGAGGTGGAATATAACCTCTTGACGCAATACAGCGCTTTTCGCACGCAGATGGAAACCTCGCAAGGCCCTAAGGAGCAAGTGCTCGATTCCTTATTTGCCCAAACCGATCTTATTTCCTCCTCCGAGCAGGGTAAATCGGTGCAAGCTTTTGAAGAGCTCTTATTGTCGCAAAACAATAGCGATGTGCTCTCGGCCATGGTGCATGAGCTCTTTCATGCCCCACAGATGCAGGCGGTAGATTACGATCGCCATATGGCGCATTTCTTTGATGATTTGTTGCAACAGTCAAGGCGCATTAATGCCACCATGTGCCGCCTTGATCATGCGCTTAACGCCTATATGAAGAAAAACAAAATCACCGAGATGAAGAGCATGGCCTTCACCTGTAGGCAAGTGTTAAATCAAATTCGCAATCACCCGCAATTGCTTACTGACGATGAGCCTTTAATTACCTTAGAAGTGCCGCAGGCGGAAATCTCCTTACCGCTTGACCGTCCGCTCTTTACCGTGCCGCAAGAGGAGGATTTTGAGAGCACGGCGCTTGAAGAAGGTGTGGCGCCGGAATTGACCTATGAAGATTTAGCCGACATTCCGCTTATCGATCGCGATAAGCTACGTACCAATATCCTAAAACTTTTAAGCGCGCATGGCTTTACCACCTTAAAAGAGGTGATTGATACCTACGGCCTTGAATATGGAGCCGATGAGCTCTTGGCCTATATTGATTTGGCGCAAGAGGAATTTGCCGTCAAGAGTGATTACGATTTACAAGAGCCGATTAGCTATGTACGCGCCATTAGTAAGTTACAGCAATTGCGCTCGGAGTTTGAATTGGAGCGCATTGAAATAAGACCCCGCCCCGAGCAATTACAAGAAGATGTGCCCGAGCTGATGCCAGATCTGGATTCGGGCTGTTTGACCCTAAATCCGCAGTGGAGCGCTACAGCTTCTGCTCCCACCCCGCACGCAAAGGAAGAAAAATGACCGACGATTTATTTGCAGGCGTAGAGGCCTCGGAAAATGAGTTTAGTAAGTTAAAGGATTTGGCGCAGGAGCTCAAGCCGCAGGCAAAAGCTAAGGATGCTCCCTTTGAAGATAACTTTGCGCGTCAAGAAGCAAGTGCTGAGGACTTTGCAGATATAACTGCGCCCGATGATGACACCAATGCTCCTACAGAGGATAACGATGACGCTGATAGACCTACGGTGCAGCTTGATAGGGCGCATCGTTTGCCGCTTGGGCATCTGATGGTCTATCTGTTAAAGGGGCCGGTTTATCGCAGTTACAATTTAGTGCTCTTTATGAACATCCAATTGCAACAAAGTGCTTTGGACGGGCGCTTTAGAGAAATGGGACTGAATCTGGTGCTCGATGAAGATGAGGGCTATGCCTTTTTGCGCACGCGTGAGGAAAGTGATTATGACAATCCCAAGATAGCTCCGCCGCGGCTATTGCAAAAAAGACAATTGCCGGTCTTTACCTCCTTTATCCTCACTTGGCTACGCCTTAAGGTCCATGAGTTTGATACCTTAGCTCAAGAGCGCTATATCCTCACCTTTGATGAGCTCTTTGCCGGTATTGCGCCGTATTTTGGTGCCAAGCAAGATGAGCCAAGCTTAAGACGCAAGCTATCTGGGCAAGTAAATAACCTTGCTGATATGGGTTTTATCCGCAAATTTGATGCCAAGGGCACACGCTTTGAGATCTTACGGATCATTAAAGCTGTGTTTAGTGCCGCGATGATGGATGATATGGCGCAAAAATTGCAGGCCCGTTTGGAAGAATATAGTAATTATGAGGCGCAATCTCATGCCGAGGGAGAGCAGCAATAATGGTCAATGAGGTAAGCACCCCGGTAGGGGAAGAGCGCGAGATCCCTTCGCTCGAGGGTTTTCGTTTTCAGCGTTTTGAAGTCTTAAATTGGGGCCCTTTTCATCGCGATATCTGGAAGCTGGATTTTAAGTGCCACAATACTTTGCTTATCGGCAAAAACGGCTCGGGTAAGTCAACCTTAGTGGATGCCATTACCACGCTGTTTGAAACCCCGGGCAATATCATCTATAACAAGGCCGCCGGAGCCAAAAAAAGTGAGCGTAGCTTAGAGACCTATATTCTAGGCCACATTCGCAATAAGTCCGAGGGCAGTAAGGAACGCACCGAGTTTCGTAATACTAAGGACTATGGCATTATCTTAGGCGTCTTTTATAGTGAGCGCATGCAAAAGACCGTCACCTTAGCGCAATTTTTCTCCTTTGCCGGCGGCGATAAGGTGGTGCCTATCTATATTGGCGCGCTGCAAGACTTATCGATTAGCGTTAATTTTAAAAACTTTGGTAAGCGCACCTCAGACTTAAAGCGCCATTTGAAAAATCAAGGCTGTACCATCTTTGATAACTTTGCCCAATACAAGCAATGGTATATGCGTGAGCTCAATGTCAGCGTGGGGGCAATGAATCTGTTTAAGCAATGTATTGCCTTGAAGGACATTGCTGACATCACCTCCTTTGTGCGCACCTTTATGCTCGAGCACAATGACGTCTCGCCCTTGGTGTTAGATTTGATTACCCACTTTGCTGATCTGAGTAATTGCTATCAACAAGTGCTGACGGCGCGCAAGCAAATTGAGGCCTTAAGTCCCCTTGAAGAGCAAAACAGTCAATGGCTGGCGTTAAATGAGCAAGTGGCAGCGACGGATGTGGCACTAAAACAGGTGCACAGCTTCATTAATGACTTGCAGTTAAAGTTAGTTAACAATGAGCTGGAGCGCAACTCTCAACAATGCATTCACCTGCAGGCGCAATTGCAGGATCTGAACTTACAATTACAAGCGCTTGACACTGAGCGCGAGCGTTTACAGCAACAACACGCCCAGGCAGGTGGCGATACGCTCGGGGCCTATAAGCGCGAGTTGCAGTTAAATGAAGAGAAAAAGGGTACCCGCGCCCGGGCTTTGGCGCAATATGGCAATAAGCTCGTGCGCTTAAAATTGTCGCCCCCGCAAAATGAAGAGCAATTTTTACAGCAAAGAGCACAGTTAAGCGCCTCGCAAGCGCAATATCAGCAGGCAGTCAGTCAGGCACAATTAGATTTGGCTGCCGCTACCGGGCAAGCGCATCACCTAGAAGAGCAGGCGCAGGAGCTTAAAGAAGAATTGGACAGCTTAAGCCTGCGCGATAGTAATTTACCGCGAGAGCAAATTGAGCTGCGCGATAGGATGGCACAGGAGCTTAATGTCGATGCGTCGCGTCTGCCTTATGCCGGTGAGCTGATGCAGGTCAAAGCGGAGGAAAAGGCGCAGTGGGAAGGGGCGGCTGAGCGCGTCTTGCATGGCTTTGCCCTCTCGCTCTTAGTGCCCGATGAGCTGTATAAGGACGTGGTGCACTATGTCAATGGCCGCAGTTTACGCGGGCGTTTGGTCTTCTTTAAGCATGCCGATATGCTCGAAGGTAAGACCTCCACCTTAGTGAACAATTCCTTGGCCATGAAAATTGAGATCAAAGAAGACTCGCCGTTTAAAGATGCCTTGCGCACGCAATTGCTGCAGCGCTTTAATTTAGCTTGTTGCACACGCGAGGATGATTTTAGACGCCTGCCCGAGGCGGTGATGCCAAGTGGCCTTATCAAGCAAAGGCGGCGGCATGAAAAGGACGATCGGCGTGATGTCAGCGACCGACGTTTTTATGTCTTAGGCTGGAGCAATCGCGATAAGCGTTTATTGTTACAGTCCCAATATAAGGCCAAGCAAAGTGAGCTGCAGCAGGCCAAAAACGCCAGAGAGCAGGTGCAAAAGGGCTTGGAGCAGAGCTTTATCCAATGCTCGACCGTAGATCAAATCCTCAAAGATTATCCCAGCTTTGAAGAGCTCAATGTTGCGGCGGTGGAGCGCGAGATTGCGCATTTGCAAGCGGCCATTAATGAGCTGCAGGAGCACAATCAAGACTTAAAGGACTTAAGCGCCAAATTAGCGCAGTGCAAGCAACAATTGCAAGAAAAGAGTGCCTCCAAAGAAAGTCTTAGCAATCAATATGCCGTCGCCCAAGCCAAGGTACAAAGATTGCAGGATAAAAGTGAGGCCCTGCAAGTGCTCTTGGCCCAAGAGCCCTTATCACAAAGCGTGGCCAATTACTTATTGCCCATCTACCGCGCGCAAAAGATTAAAGTGATGGTCGATGATAGCGGCATGGCGATTAGTAGGCTTGAGCGGGCGGTGGTCGCCGAGCGCGATAAACTGGTCAAGCAGCGTCAAGATCTAGAGCGCGAGATTGAAAATCGCTTAAAAGACTTTAATCATGCCTATCCTGACACCACCAAGGAAATGGTGGCCAAGCAAGAGGCGGTGGGCGAGTATTTAGCCCTGTTACAGGATTTGCGGCAAGATAATCTGCCCAAATACGAGCAGCGCTTTAAGGAAAAACTGGCGCATAGCACGGTCAATGATTTGGCACATTTGCGCGCCACACTCAATCAGTATGAGCAGAGCATCAGTCGGCGCATGGATGAAATCAATTCCTCTTTACGTGAGATTGACTATAACCCCGAGAGCTTTATTGAGCTTAAATATACTGCCAATAAGGATGTAGCCATCATCGACTTTAAAAAAGATCTGCAAAATTGTATTTCCAATGTCTTTGGCCATGAAGGCAATTTGGAGGCTGCCGAGGAAAGATTCCAACTTATCAAGAATCTTATCGACAGATTAAAGGTGCGCTCTGATCATGTACTTGAAGATGAGACCTGGCGTGCTAAGGTCTTAGATGTGCGCAATTGGTATACCTATGCAGCTGCCGAATATGATCGCAATACCTTGCAAGAGCGCGAGTACTATGCCAATTCCAATGCCAAATCCGGTGGTCAAAAGGAAAAATTAGCCTATACCATCTTGGCGGCGGCTTTGGCCTATCAATTCCAGCAACAAGAGCAAAAGGGCGGACTTTTTGTCAGCTCCCTGCGCTTTTTAATGATTGATGAGGCCTTTGGTAGTGGCTCCCCGGAGCTTGCCACCTATGGCTTAAAACTCTTTAAGCAATTGCAATTGCAGGTGTTAGTGGTCACTCCATTGGCCAAGATCAATGAAATTGAGCCTTTTATCTCGCAGGTGGCCTTGGCACAAGGTAAATTGGGCATTCCGTCGACCTTAAAGAATATGACCATTGAGCACTTTATCAGTCTGTTGGAGGCGCGAAATGAATTAAGGCAAGAGCTCATCCGTACTTTAGATGAAGCCGGTTTAAACTCCGCAACGCCCCAAGTAGAAGATAAAGAGCCACAGGTAGAAAAGCCTGTGGAGGAGGCACCAGTGTCGCCTGAGTCTAGTGCGCAGACTGCCACCGCGCCGCAAGCTGAAGATAAGAGCGTACAAGAGGAAGAGATAGTAGCTGAGGCTCAAGAGCAGAGCGCGTCTTCTGTTGCTACGGATGCTACTGCTACAGATGATGACGAGGAGGAGGATGCTATTTACGTACAGGAGCAGCAGTGGGAGCGTCAACAGGCGCGCCGTAAACTACAGCAATTGGCCGAGCATCGCGCGCAAAGTCATATCTTCAAAGAATCGCCTTTATCGCGCGAGATTGATAGGCAGGTAAAGCTCCGTGCGCAAGAGGCGCAGGCGGAGGATAAAAAGGACAAGGAAGATCAGGTTTTAGCGCGCTTGACTGACTTATTTAAAGCTTTATGATGACTTGGGATACGCCCACGAGCTTTAAACAGCTTTTGCAACAGCGCTTTGAGCGCGGCGATTACATTAAGGCGCATTTTAACGAAGCCTTTCCGCTCCGTTTGCGCCTTAAAAAGCCCACCATTAATGAGCTCAAGCTTGAGTTTACGGCCTCTAAGGAGTGGGCGGAGCGCTGGGGGCGCGAATCGGTGCCATTGGAATATAAGACGGTGCGCACCGCCTGGTGGGCGCAAGATCTGCCGGTGGCGGTGATTTTCCCGACGCTGCGCGATCTGGCCGCCTATGCCCAACGTACTTATATGCTCAATGCCTATCGGCAGGCGCTGTACTGTGCCAATGCCAATGCGCAATTACGTCGTTTATTGCCCTTTTTAACCACCCATCCGCAATATTTGCTCAAGATGAAAAACAGTGCGCAGGACTTCCCGCGCATGCTGGCAGTCTGTCGCTATATCTTGGAGCATCCGCAACATGAAATTTATCTGCGCGCCTTGGATTTACCGCAGATTGACTCCAAATTTGTCGAGCAACATGCCACGGCGATTGGGCGGCTTTTGGATATCTTATTGCCCCCCGAACGCATTGATGACCACTTTAGCGCCGGGCGCAATTTTGCCGCGCGCTATGGCTTTAAAAGTGAGCCTGACAAGGTGACCTTTAGGCTGCTAGATGACAGTTTGCCTCAAAACCTACACTTTAATACCTTAGGTAATGTGACCTTGGATGTGGATGTTTTTGCTGCGCAGCAGATAGCCGGGGACTTTGTCATCATCTGCGAGAATAAAAAGTCCTATTTGGCCTTACCGCCGTTGCCGCGCACCTTGGCTATCTTTGGTAAGGGCTTTGGTTTTAGCCATTGGCATGATTTTGTCCCGCTTCAAGGCAAACGCATTATCTATTGGGGCGATTTAGATAGCGCCGGCTTTGCCATCTTGCATCAATTGCGCTGTGAGTTAAGCCCCACCCCGGTACAATCGATGTTGATGGATGTGCCCACCTTAAAGGCGTGTTTAGATTGGGCCGGGCCCGATCCGCTGTGCAGTAATAAGCGTTTGCCGCACTTAACGGACAGTGAGCAGGAGGCCTATCAGGCGGTGGTGACGGGAGCTTTTGGTCAAAAGAAGCGGCGTTTGGAGCAAGAGCGCATCCCGGAGCGTCTGGTGCGCCGCGCTTTACAGCAGGCCCTGCATCTGGAGCCTGCCTAAAGTTTAAGCGTAGCCTAAAGGTTAGCCTTTTAACTTAAAGTTAATTTCCTGCGGGGCTAAGGTGGCAGTTAAATCGTGCTCATCGGCGCCGGTGATAGTGACCGGCACAATGTCGCCTGCGCGCAACGATGCGCCGTTTTCAATGGTGATAATGCCATCGACATCGGGCGCTTCATACTTACTACGCCCAAAGGCCTGCCCATCTTCACTTACCGCATCGATAATGACGTCGCAGGTGGTGCCGATGCGCTGTTGTAATTTGGCCCGTGAGATTTCACTTTGCAATTGCATTAATTGCATCGCGCGCTCTTCACGTACCTCCGGCGGCACCGCGCCGGGTAAATTATTGGCTTCAGCCCCGTCGACATCGGAGTAGGGGAAACAACCGACGCGATCAAGTTTGGCTTCTTGAATAAAGTCCAAGAGCTCGTCAAATTCAGCCTGCGTCTCCCCCGGAAAGCCGGTGATAAAGGTGGAGCGCAATGCAATATCCGGGCAAATGTTGCGCCACTTTTCAATTAATTGTAAGGACTTGTCAAAAGAGCCCGGGCGCTTCATGCGCTTTAAGACTGACGGGGCGGCATGCTGCAGCGGCACGTCTAAGTAAGGCAGGACTAAACCTTCAGCCATGAGCTCTACGATGCGCTCTGCCTCCGGGGCCGGGTAGACATAATGCACGCGCAGCCACAGCTTTAAGGTAGCCAGCTCTCTTAAAAGCGCACTGGTGGGAACTTTAGGCTCCAAATCAATGCCATAATCGGAGCTGTCCTGGGCAATAATTAAGAGCTCACGCACGCGCTGGGCCTTGAGCGCGGTGGCCTCACGCATAATGTCCTCAGGCCGACGCGAGCGCAGGGGGCCGCGTAACTTGGGGATGATGCAGAAGGTGCAGTGATGGCGGCAGCCTTCAGCGATTTTTAAATAGGCATAATGCGGTGGGGTTAAGAGTACGCCTGAGGCCGGTAAGTGTTGTACCGCCTCCTGTGGCGGAGTGCCAACTAAGGCGGCAATTTCACGTAAGACCGCGGCGCGCCGACCGGGGCCAAAGACTGCGGCCACTTGCGGATAGGCTTGTTTAATGGTCTCAGGTTTGGCGCCCAAGCAACCCATCACAATGATATGGCTATTGTGCTCTAAGGCCTCACCGATGGCCTCTAAGGATTCTTCCACCGCTTGATTGATAAAACCGCAGGTATTGACGATGACGGCATCACAGGCGGCGTAATCGGCTTCCATGCGATAACCGCGAGCAATTAAGGCGGAGGTTAAACGCTCACTGTCCACTAAGTTTTTGGCACAACCCAAGGAGACTATGCCGATGGCGGGAATTTTTGACATCTTGCACTTAAATTGATGGCTGAGAATACGGATCAGGCGGCCCGTCGGCCGCCTGTAAAATGCCATAAAGCTTAAAGACTTACGGCTTGATAATAAGGAAATGAATTAGGCCTTGAAAGCCTGCTCTAAGAACGGTACGACCTGCTTCTTACGGCTCATCACGCCCGGCATCCACATCTTGTCAGATAAAGTGGTCTTTAAGGCCGTGACCACCTTCTGCGGATCGTCAGAGCAAAGTAAGAGCTCGGAGCCCTCGGCCATCACATCGGTGAGCACTAAGAGAGCAGAGTGACGACCCTCAGACTTAATGACCTCCAGCTCCTTTTGCAAGGCGGCCTTTAATTCCGGGGTTACCATCTCTAAGGAGGTTAACTCTAACTGCCCGATACCGACCTTGTGGCCTGACATATCAAAGTCCTTGAAGTCACGGAAGATGAGCTCACGCGGGGTGGCACCATCTAAGTTGGACTTGGCCTTGAACATGTCCATGCCCAGCTTTTGCATGTCTTCAACGCCGGCAATTAAAGCTAACTCTTCGGCCGCCTTTTTGTCAGCTGCCGTGCAGGTCGGGCTCTTAAAGAGCACGGTGTCCGATAAGATGGCGCACAGCATGGCACCGGCTAAAGACTTGGAGATCTCAACATGATAGAGATCGTGCAGGAACTTAATTACGGTATTGGAGCAACCCACCGGCTGAATGTAGCATTCCACCGGAGCCACTGAGGTTACGTCGCCTAACTTGTGGTGATCGATAATGCCTAAGAGATTGGCCTTATCAAAATCGGCCGGAGCCTGAGCTAAATCAGAGTAGTCTACTAAGTAAACATCCTGACCTGCCACTGAAGTTACCACTTCCGGGGCCTGCAGATTAAAAGTCTTGAGTACAAAAGCAGTTTCCGGGGCCGGCTCACCTTGAGCGACCGGCTTTACCGCGATCCCGCGGCCGGTGTACAGATTGGCAGCCGATAAGGCAGCAACGATGGAGTCAGTATCCGGATTCTTGTGGCCTAAAACCAAAGCGGTCATGTAAAATTCCTCGCATGCAAACATCAAATTTATGGGCTGAATTATACCGCAGGAGCGGGCTTTTTACAGGGAAAATGCGCATGGGTGATGCCCGCGTAATGCGCTTTTTTAGTGCATGATGGTACGTTTCTGCGCTTTGTGTCTAATCTTGTTAAGATAATTGCCCTAATTTGTGACTTGAGTAAGTAAAGAAGAGTAAGCCATGATCCCTCGGATAGCGAATTTAAGCAAAGTACAACCGCTCTATGCCCAATACGCTGCCGCTTTACGGCAAACGGCTTTTAGTGGTGATATTGATGAAGATTATGCCACGCGTTTATTAGGGGCAACCGACAATTCGGTCTATCAGGCGATGCCGCAAGTGGTTCTCTTTCCCAAAAACGAGGCCGATGTGATCTTGGCAATGCAAGTGGGCCAACGGGAAGAATTTCGCTCCCTCTTCTTTACCGCCCGCGGTGGTGGTACCGGCACCAACGGGCAATCGTTAAACTATGGCGTGATGCTGGATTTATCGCGCTATATGAAGGGCGTCTCTCATTTAGACGTCACGGCGCGTACGGTGACGGTGGAGCCAGGTGTCATCAAGGATGAATTAAATGACAGCTTAAAGCCCCACGGGCTCTTTTTCTCCCCGGAGCTGTCCACCTCCAATCGCGCCACCATTGGCGGCATGTTAAGTAATGATGCCGCCGGTCAAGGCTCGCTTAAATATGGCCGTACCTCCGATCATATTAAGTCTTTACGTGCAGTCTTAATTGACGGCACGGTGGCGGAATTTGGCCCGGTAAGTGGTAAGGAGCTGACGCAATTATGCGCGCTGCCGGGCACGCTTGGTGAGATTTATCGTAAGTGTCATGCGCTGTTAAAGGAGTGTCGCGCGCAAGTATTAGAGCACTTCCCGCGTTTAAATCGCTTTATGACCGGCTATGACTTATATCATGCCTATGATGAAAAGACCGATACCGTCAATCTGGCGCGTTTAATTTGCGGCGCTGAAGGCACCTTGGCCATTGTCACCGAGGCGACCTTAGATTTAACCGTGATGCCGGCCTATCGGGCCTTACTTACCATTAAGTATTGTGACTTTGACAGTGCGCTGCGGCATGCCAAAGTGCTCATTGACGCCGGGGTGTTTTCGGTGGAAACCGTTGACTCTAAGGTGCTCAATTTGGCCAAACAAGATCCGGTGTGGCTAGCTGCCGCCGATTACATTAAAGATGATGGCAGCGTCAATATTGCCGGTATCAATATTGTCGAATTTAACGGGCAGGACGCCGATGAGGTGCGTGCCTTTGTAAAAAACTGTAAGCAACGAGTACAGGCACAGGCTGATGCCAAGGAAGGGGGTATTTTAGGGGTCGAGATGACCGAAGATCCGGCCGGCATCAGCGCCATTTATGCGATGCGCAAAAAGGCCGTGGGGCTCTTGGGCGCGGCAGCCGGTAGCAAAAAATTGGTGCCCTTTACCGAAGATACGGTGGTGCCGCCGGAGCATTTGGCCGATTATATTAAGCGCTTTCGCGCGCTCCTTGATAGTATGCAGGTTGAATATGGCATGTTCGGTCACGTCGATACCGGCCTGATGCATGTACGCCCGGCCTTAGATTTGACTACCGATGAGGATAAAGAGAAGCTCTATGCCATCTCGCGCGGCGTGGCGGCCTTAGTCAAAGAATATGGCGGGCAAATGTGGGGTGAGCATGGCCGGGGTTATCGCGCCTGCTTTGGTGAGCTCTTCTTTGGCAAGCTCTATGTTAAAGCCCAGCAGGTCAAAGCAATTTTTGACCCGCACAATCGTTTAAATCCGGGCAAAATCTGCGTGCCCTATGGAAGTGGCGATGCTTTAGTGCCCATTGACGGCCCGATGCGCGGTGATTTGGATAGAACTATTCCGCCGGCTGTACGCGCTGCCTTTGAAGGGGCCTTAAATTGCAATGGTAATGGACAGTGCTTCTCCTATCAAAAAAGCGCCTTGATGTGCCCAAGCTACCGCTACACCAAGGATAGAGTGCGCTCACCTAAGGGCTATAGCGGCCTGATGCGCGAGTGGTTGCGCCTACTTGCGCAGCGTGGATGCAATCCGCAGACTGAAGAAGTGGAGCTCTTTACTGCAAGCCCCAATCCGCTTAACTTTATCAAACGCGCCTTGAATACCTTAAGTAAGGATGAGGACTTTAGCCATGAGTATTTTGAGGCGGTCAAGACCTGCCTTGCCTGCAAGTCCTGCAAGACGCAATGCCCGGCGCATGTTAATGCCGCTGATTTAAACTCGCGCTTTTTATTTTTGTACTATTCGCGCTATTTGCGCCCGGCGATGGATCTTTTAACCTTAAACGCTGAGTTTACCTTGCCTTTAATGGCCAAAGTGCCGACTTTAAGCAATGCCTGGCTTAAAACCAAGCTCTCGCAGAGCCTACTTAAGCGTTTATTTGCCTTTGTCGATGTGCCGCTCTTTGCTAAAAAGCCTTTGGCACGCGTGCTTAAAGAGCATGACTTTAAGCTCTATTCTGTCGATAAGATGATTGCCCATAAGCCTGATGTGGCCATTATCTGTGATGCCTTTACCGCAAGTTATGACGCCGAGGGCTTACTTAATATGGGCCTTACCATGCGTGCCATGGGCTTTAAGGTGGCTTATTTGCGCCCCTATGTAAATGGCAAACTCATGGTCATTCGTGGCGATCGCAAGCGCTTTGCCCGTTTTGCCTCTAAGCAGGCAGCGCGCCTGTCACGGGTGGATGCAGCCGGCATCACGATCGTAGGCTTTGATCCGGCTTTAACTTTGTGCTATGGCGATGAGTATCGGCAAATTTTAGGCCGCGCCCGCGGTGAGTTTGAGGTACTCTTGCCCGAGCAATGGCTTGCGACTGCCTTAAAGTCAGATACGTGGCAGGCGCAAAAAGCTAAGCTTGGCACCACGTTGCCTGCAGCGCAAAGCAAGTTAAGTGAGCCGTACTATTTATTCTGCCACTGCTCGGAGCAGGCCCTGTTGCCAAAAAGCGTGCGTTTGTGGCAGGAGATCTTCAGTGCCCTGGGCCTGTCCATCGTGCCGGTTAAAACCGCTTGTTGCGGCATGGCCGGTTTATTTGGGCATATGTTGCAAAATCAGGATGAAAGCCGGCGCGTCTATCAGCAAAATTGGCAGGAAGAAATTAAAAAACGCGATTTTTCCAAGATCTTGGTTACCGGTTTTTCCTGTCGCTCACAGGTAGCGCGCATGGAAGGGAAGAAGCCTTTGCATCCTTTTGATGTCTTAGCGACGCTACTTGCTGTCACGCGCAAGGATTAAAGCAGATGCATACGCGCGATTATCTCTTTTTGGCCCTCGGGGGCGCGGTATTTTTTGTCGGCTCCCCGGTTTTAATGCTCATCATTGATGCGCTGTGGCCACAAAGCTTTTTACCTACGGTGCTAGCGCAGGTGGTGGGAATTTTGTGTGCGCTCTTGGGCTTAGTGCTATGTGTCTGGGCCAATGTTGAGCTCATGCGCCGCGGCCGGGGCGGGGCGGCGGTATTAGGACCGATTAAACTGATGAAGGAAACCGAGCATTTAGTGATCTCCGGCCCCTATGCAATGTGCCGCAACCCGATGCACCTGGGTATAATGCTTTATCAGTTAGGTTTATGCTGTATGATGAACTCTCTGTGGACGCTGATAGTCCCGCTTGGCATGCTAGCTTTTGCCTATGGGCTAGCACGTTTTGTGGATGAGCCACGCCTACAGCGAGATTTTCCGCAAGAATACGCTCAATGGGCGCAGCGTACGCCGCGCTTTTTGCCACGTATAAAGTAGATGATGCAAGGTTTAGTAATTACGAATACAAGGAGTGAGTAATGACCATGATGTCGGGCGCTCAAATGTTGGTGCGCAGCTTGGAAGATTTGGGAGTTAAACATTTATTTGGTTATCCGGGTGGCGCAGTACTTGATATTTTTGACGCTCTTCTAGAGTCCAAGCAAATTGAGCGCATTATTTGCCGGCATGAACAGGGTGCGGCCCATATGGCTGACGGTTATGCTCGCGTCTCGGGTAAGGTCGGTTGCTGCCTGGTAACCTCAGGTCCGGGTGCGACCAATACTGTAACCGCCATTGCCACTGCCTATATGGATTCCATTCCGATGGTAGTGATCACAGGTCAGGTCGGTACGCCGCTTATTGGCTCGGACGCCTTCCAGGAGGTGGATACCGTCGGTATTACCCGTCCGATTGTCAAGCACTCCTATCTGTGCCAAAGCGCTTTAGATATTCCCAAGTATATCCGTGAGGCCTTTTATTTAGCCTCCTCCGGCCGCCCGGGCCCGGTGGTGGTGGATGTCCCTAAGGATTGCGTCAACCCCAAAAAACTCTTTGAGTACCCGCCGATGCAGGAAGTGAAGATGCGCTCCTACAACCCGACTCGTTTAGGCCATCGTGGGCAGGTCAAGCGTGCGGCTAAATTATTGGCCGAGGCTAAGCGCCCGGTGATGTTAATTGGCGGTGGTGTGGTTTTGGGCAATGCCTCTGACAAGGTGCGCGCCTTAGTAGAAAAGTTTAATCTGCCGATTACCTCGACCTTAATGGGCTTGGGTGCTTTCCCGGGCACGGATCGCCATTTCCTTGGCATGCTCGGTATGCATGGCACCTATGAGGCCAATGAGGCAATGGATAAGAGCGATTTGGTCTTTGCTGTGGGCGTGCGTTTTGATGATCGCATTACCAATACCGTCTCCAAGTTCTGTCCGACCGCTAAGATTATTCATATCGACGTTGATCCGGCTTCCATTTCCAAGACGGTGATGGCTGATCTGCCGATCGTCGGTGATGCCGATGCGGTCTTGGGGCAATTCTTTGATGCCATTGAGGAGCTCAAGTTAGAGTGCAATAGTGCCGCCTTAGACGAGTGGTGGCAGCAAATTGAAGCCTGGCGTGGCATTCATTGCCTTAACTACAAGACCAATGACGAATTAATTAAGCCCCAGCAGGTGATTGAGGCCATCTATGAGGCCACCGGGGGCAATGCGGTGGTGGCCACTGACGTGGGGCAGCATCAGATGTTTACCGCGCTCTACTATCCTTTTGCCAAGCCGCGCAAGCTTTTAACCTCCGGTGGTTTGGGTACCATGGGTTATGGTTTCCCGGCAGCGATTGGCGCGAAGGTGGCTTGCCCCAATGAATGTGTGTGCCTGATTACCGGTGATGGCTCCTTCCAAATGAATATTCAGGAATTGTCCACGTGCCTGGAGTTTAATATCCCGGTGAAGATCTTTATTTTGGACAATCACACCTTAGGTATGGTGCGGCAGTGGCAGAAGATGTTCTACGGTGGGCGCATTAGCTCGACTAACTTAAATTACAACCCCGATTTCGTCGCCGTGGCCCGTGCCTATGGCCATGAAGGCATCTTTGTAGAAAAGCCCGCGCAGTTAAAAGAGGCGGTGGCCAAGGCCCTTGCCATGCAAGATAAGCTGGTGATCGTCGATGTCTTGTGCGATACCAATGAAAAGGTCTTACCGATGCAGCAATTTGGCGGCTCGATGGGCGATATGTTTTTGGCCAACTAGAGGAGAGTGAAAAATGCGTCATATTGTGTCAATTCTGCTTGAAAATCAGAACGGTGCGCTCTCTCGTGTAGTGGGATTGTTCTCGCAGCGTGGCTATAATATTGAAACCATTTCAGCAGGTCCGACCGAAGATCCTTCCATTTCGCGCATCACTATCGTGACGGAATCGGAAGGGGTGGAAATTGAGCACATTACCAAGCAAATTCATAAGCTCATCAATGTCATCAAGGTCTCGATTTTAGATGAGAACCCCGAAGGTGCGGTGGAGCGTGAAGTCTTGTTTGTCAAAGTGCAAGCGATGAGCCGGGCGGTGCGCGATGAGTTAAATAGCCTGTGCGATATCTTCAACGCGCAAATTGTCGATGTTACCCCGGAGCTTTATGTCTTGCAGTACGTCAATACCTCCGCTGAGATTTTGCGCTTTTTAGATGTAGTGCGCCAAGAGGCGGATGTGATTGAAACCGTACGCTCCGGCGTGTGCGGTATTGCCCGCGGTGAGCATGCACTGCATTTATAAGGAAAGTTAAGCCTTAAAGTACATTTAAGGATTATAGGAGCTCTAAGGTTGCTATAGGTAACCTTGGAGCTTTAGTTTATATAAGATAGCTAAGGAAGGCGACGATGTTAGATAGCACGGCCAAAAGCGCATTATGCCGGCAATTGACAGATCTGTTTGACCACGATGAGTATCAGCAAATTGTCGATATCCTTGAAAGGCAGCCAAGCTTAGATTTAGAGTTAGCCTTAAGCCTGGTGCGCGCCTATTTAAATTTGCACAATGTAACGCAAGATGATTTTTGTCTGCGCCGGGCTGAGGATGTGCTCAATACCTTTGAAGATGAAGGGGGCAATGACGCGCAATATCTGTATTTAAAGGCGCTGACCTTAATTAAAGAAAACTTGCTCCAAGATGCCGAGATCCGTTTGCAACGCGCGCTGCGCTTTGTGCCTTTGACCCAATCGACGCTTTTAACGCGCATTGAAAGACAGTTAAATCTCATCCGTAAGGCCGCCGCGGTGCGCCCTTTAAATGCAGTGGAAAAGGCGGCCTTTGACGCCCATGCCGCCGCCCATTTTGGCACGGTGCATGCAGTCCTCAAGGGCGATAAAGTCGACTTGATAGTCTTTGCCCCGCAAGAGGGTCATGATTACTATTTGGTGGTCACTAAGGGACTGTCGGCCTTGCGGCAAACGGTGCCAGCAGGGGCTGATCCTCAGGAAAACGCTTGCCTGGAGTTGGCGCTGGCCTTACCTAAGGCCTGGCCGGTGGATAGAAATGAGTTGCAGTATTACTATCCTTTCAAGTGGTTACTAGATTTGACCGCGCAGATTAGATTAAGTCCCCAATTTGTCGGCTTTGGTTATACCATGGACAATGGCGGCCCCTTGGTGCCTTTTGTCCGTTTTAGTGCGTTAATGCTCACCGCCTTAGGCGATTATCCGCGCACGGCGCAAAGCTACCTTTTGCCAGATGGCTATCGCGTCAATATCTTTCAGGTACTGCCGCTCTATCCTTTGGAGGCGGCTTTCCGGCAAGAGCATAGTGCGCAGGACTTAATTGAGCGTCTTTATCATGGTAAGGCGGTCTTATGTCCGTACTATGAAGATAGAAAGGATGTGTTGGCACCCTTTAAGGTACAGACCGCTAGCACTCAAACCCAAAAATAGTGCATTTATCTGTTCTTTGCTTGTTTTTAGTGCGCAGATTTGTCTCTTTTTGGGTCAACTAAGTCACCTTTCGCTCTGCGCGCTATAATGCCCAAACGTATTGATGAAAATGCAGGCGGAATTTTGCCTCAAAACTCTGCGGTGGTAATGTGGCCACAAGCTGCGCTGACACCGACGGTAGGTTTGACGTTGGCCGCAAACACTGCATTGAGATAGAAAGGTGACAACATGGAAATGCTCAATGGCGCACAAATTGTCGTGCGCGCGCTCGAAGACTTAGGTGTGGAACAGATGTTCGGGTATCCCGGCGCTGCGGTAATCGACATCTACGACGAGCTTCTAAACTCCGATAAAATTACCCATATCTTAGCCCGCCACGAACAAGGTGCGGTTCACATGGCAGACGGTTATGCCCGTGCCACCGGTAAAGTAGGTTGCGCCATCGTAACCTCAGGCCCGGGTGCGACCAATACCGTAACTGCTATTGCCACGGCCTATGGTGACTCCATCCCCTTGGTGGTAATTACCGGTCAAGTGGCCACCTCCTTAATTGGCTCGGATGCCTTCCAGGAAGTAGATACCGTGGGTATTACCCGCCCGGTGGTCAAGCACAGCTTTATGTGCAAAAAGGCGGAAGATATCGCCATCAATATCCGCAAGGCCTTCTATATCGCCTCGACCGGCCGTAAGGGTCCGGTGGTGGTGGATATCCCGAAAAACGCCCAAAATCCCAATATCAAAGTGCCCTATGATATGAGCACGCCGATTAATCTGCGCTCCTACAATCCGACCGTCTATGGTCATAAGGGACAGGTGCGCCGCGCGGTGAAGATGATTGCTGAGGCCAAGCGTCCGGTCTTAATCTTCGGTGGTGGTGTGGTACAGGGTAATGCCTCTGAGAATTTAGCTAAGCTTGTCAATAAGATGAATCTGCCGGCAACGCAGACTTTGATGGGCATTTCGGCACTGCCTTCTACCGATCGTCACAATTTGGGCATGGTGGGTATGCATGGTACCTATGAGGCCAATGAGGCGATGCACAATTCAGACTTGGTGGTGGCCATCGCGGTGCGCTTTGATGATCGCGTGACCAATAATGCCCGCAAGTTCTGCCCCAACGCCAAGATTATTCATGTGGACGTAGATCCCGCTTCTATCTCCAAGTGTGTGCATGCTGATATCCCCATTGTCGGTGATTGCAATACCGTCTTGGGGCAGATGCTGCAGAGCATTGAAGAGCAGGAGTTACAGGCCAATCCGGAGTTAGATGCTTGGTGGGAGCAGATTGACAAGTGGCGCGCGCGCAATTGCCTGGCCTACGAGAAGTCTGACACCGTAATTAAGCCGCAACAGGTGATTGAAGAGGTCTGTGCCGCCGTGGCCGAGCGGGGCGATGATACCTATATCACTACCGACGTCGGTCAGCATCAGATGTTCGTGGCGCAATTATTTAAGTTTGTCCACCCGCGGCATTTTATTACCTCCGGTGGTTTGGGCACCATGGGCTTTGGCTTCCCGGCAGCTGCCGGCGTTAAGGTCGCCTATCCTGATGCGCAGGTGATTTGCTTTACCGGTGATGGCTCCTTCCAGATGAATCTGCAAGAGTTGGGTACCTGCAAGCAATACCATCTGCCGGTGAAGATCTTCATCCTTGATAACCATACCTTAGGTATGGTGCGGCAGTGGCAGTCGCTCTTTTACCATCAACGCTACTCGCAGACCAATCTTGACTACAATCCAGACTTCATCAAGCTGGCCGATGCCTATGATCACAAGGCCTTTAAGGTCTCTGACCCCAAGGAATTGCGCGCGGTCATCGATAAGGTGCTGGCAATGAAGGATGATCTGGTGATTGTCGATGTCATTACTGATACTGACAGTAAGGTCTTCCCGATGCAGCGTACCGGCGGCTCGATGGAGGATATGATTTTAGCCGAGAGCAAGGAGGACTAAGCGATGAGACACGTGGTATCTATCTTAATCGAAAATGAAGCAGGTGCTCTGTCGCGCGTGGTTGGTCTGTTTTCCCAGCGTGGCTACAATATCGAAAGTCTGACCGTGGCGCCGACTGAAGATCCGACGCTCTCGCGTTGCACCATCTTAACCTTGGGTGATCCGGATGAGGCCGAGCAGATCACCAAGCAATTACATAAGCTAGTCGATGTGCTGCGCGTCAGCGACTATGATGAGCATAATGTGGGCTTGGAGCGTGAGCTCGTGTTAATGAAGATGCCTACGCCCAATCGGCAGTTGCGTGAAGAAATTCGCTCACTGTGCGATATTTTTAAGGCGCGCATCATCGATGTCACGCCAGAGCTCTATACTTTAGAGTATGTGGGCTCTTCTGCCGAGGTGGATAACTTTATTGCCACCTTAAATAAGTGCACCGATGTGCTCGAGACCGTGCGCTCGGGCGTCTTGGGCATTGCCAAGGGCAATCACTATATGCACTCTTAAGAGCCCGTAGCCTGCAGATTTTCTGCAGGCTGCCACAGCTCAAAGTTTAAGCTTTGCGCCTGCAGATAAAGCGGATAAATCAGCTGATGCAGGCGTTTGCCAAATTCGCTTAAGCTTAATTTCTCCAAATTCTCAATGCGCTCCCCAAAACCGTTACACAAGCTCTCGCGGGCTTTGGCAAAGTCGCCGCTTTGTGCCTGCATAAGTTGCGCCTCATTGGTCTTAAGGGCCTCATATTGCACTTGCGCAAGTTTAGGCAGATAACAGTCCAAATCCGGCAATTTATTGGATTTACTGCTATTGCTACTCTGCTCAATGGGCGCTAAATTCCACAGCTCATTGTGTGCCACAAAGGACCAGGGAATGAAGTGATCGAGCGCATAATTGGGCGGGAGAGGCTTGCCGGTATAGATGCTCGTTTGCCCAGGCTTGCGGTGCAAAAAGGCGTCAAAGTAAGTATGGGCATAGTTTAAGGGCGCACGCTCTTCTATCTTGCGCAGCTTATGGGCAATATTGGGGATATTGGGATTGCGCCGCTCTAAATATTCGACCAAGGCAAAGTCGGTAAAATCCTGCAAGATGGCGTAATGCTCGACTAAGTAATCCTGCCATAAAGGATGGATGGCAATGGCGCGCTCTTGCTGAGCATCAATTTCAATTTGATAGAGCGCATGGGGCTCAAGCTTACTTTGGGCAATGACTTGCCCGTCACTTTTGTAGCTTATCCAGGGCGAGAGCAGGCGGTAGGGCACATGGCGCGTTAAGCTCAAGAGGCACTTTTTAATCTCCGGCACGCACTGTGCTCCCTGACAGAGCTTAAGATAAATTTTCTCCTCATTATCTTGCTCCTTCAAGGCAAGCTGTGGGGCCTTTGTGTTTAGTAATTGCTCCAGTTCATCCAGGATGGCCGGAATTTGATCGGCAAGGCCAAAGCGCAAATGAAAAAAGCGTTGGGGATACCAGGCTTTGGCTGCCATCAGAGCAGCCAAACGCCAAAAGGGGATCGCAGGCAGCGGATGATAGGCACACAGTTGCAAAATTTGCGCTTTTTGCGCATCAATACTGAGAGCTTTAGGGGGCTTAAGGACGGCACTTGCCGGCAGGAGGATACTTTGCCGGCGATGGGTGTGCATGGCCGCGGCATGTAAGTGCAAGAGGGCGGCAAACCACCAAAATTTGTAGGAGGTGGAGGTATTGTTAAAGATGCGCCCCAATTTATCGAGCATTAACTCTGCGCTGACGGGCTGATTGCTATGCGGCAGCGGAAGGACGATGTGCATGCCCATCAGTTTCCCTAGGTCAAGCACGCCGGGTCAAAGGCATATTTGCCCTGTAAAAAGGCCTTAATCTCATTTAAAGCCGCGTTCTTGGGCTCAAGCTCACAGGCGGCAATTAACATCGCCTTTTGGAGCGCATTGAGGTTATTTAAGCCTTTGTCAGTTAAAAGATGCAATTGCTCGATGAGCACATAGGCCCCCGCACCCAATTGGGCGGTCAAATCCTGCGTCAAGCGTTCTTGTATGGCAGTATCGTCTAGACCTTGATATTGGGCAAAGAGGGTCTGCCAGATGTGGATATTAAGCACTCCTTGCAACATTGGATTGATGGCATGGCCACTGCTGACGTGCTCTAAATTCCGCCGCGGGCCAAAGGGCTTTAAGAATAGAAATTGTGAGATATTCTTGCCGTCATTGACCGGGTAATTATCCCAAATAAAGGGCTTGCGGCCTAAAACCTCGGTGGCGGCTTCTAAATCTGCCGTACTAATTGCAGGTGAGACCACCTTATTGCCGGTCCAAAAGATTTCCACGCGCTCCGGGAGGCCAACGCAGAGCTTTTTAAAATAATCATCCGGGCGTTTGCCAAAGAGTTTGTCCAATAGCGGGTCAAAGGTGTAATAGGTGGGGCAAATAATAAAGCGCTTAACGCTATCAGGTAGCAGATCACATACATCTTTAACAATGCAATTTTGTACCGTGGCGCTGTCACAGCCCTCTAAGGTCTGATCGTCAAAGAGCAGGCAGAAAATCTCCGGCTGCAAACGCGTGGCATAGGTGCGGACAATGGCAAGAAATTTATCTTTAATGCTGTCGTAGCTTACAGTGAGATTGTACGGGGAGAGCGCCAGGCCAAAATCCAGGCCCACGTCGGCGCACTTTTGTTTTAAGGCTTCAAGGCGTAAGAGTTTTTTCTCGCCCATGACCCCGCGCATTAAGTCTTGTCTTAAGGCGCGCTCTTCTTTGGGAGCATAAATATAAAAGCTCCCTCCCATGGCCTTGAGGGCGTCAAGGAGCGTGTAGCGCACTTCATCTTTAAACTGTTTGCCATAAAAACCTTCAATGACGCCGATATATGCCATTGTCTACTCCTAGTTTGCCTGCAACTACGGTCAGCCGGAGGCGCTTAGTTGTGCCTATTGATCCATGCTTTACATCTTTAATATAATATCGCAGTTTTTACGGACGCACGGCACAGTTTTACCGTGATGTCTGAAATGAATTGTTCGATTTTACTGCAACCTAATAGAGGTAGATGATGCAGGCTTCAATTGAGAATCTTGAGGGCTTAAAGCGCCTCATTACCGTAACTGTGCCCGCAGAAGACGTAAAGAAGGCTTATGCCGCCAGCTTACGTAATGTCGCCAAATCCGCACGTATTGATGGTTTCCGTAAGGGTCACATTCCGACTAAGGTCTTAGAGATGCACTTTGGTCCGCGTATTGTCAGCGATGCTTATGACTATGTGATCAACAAGACTTTACCTGAGGCTTTTAAGAGCTGCAATGTCAATCCGGCCAGCACCCCGGAAATTAAGTTTGGTGAGGGTGTTAACGGCAATATGGATGCCGATCTTACTTATGAGGCCCATTTTGAGGTGATGCCTACCTTAGAGGAAAAGCCTTTAAGTGAGATGCCGCTTACCGTCGTGCAAAGCAAGATTTCTGATGCCGATATCGATAAGATGATCGAGAGCCTGCGCGCCCAGCAGGGCAAGTGGCAGGTCACTGACGAGGCTGAGGCCGCTGAAGGCAAGCTCGTTAAGATTGACTTCGTGGGCACCATCAATGGCGAGGCCTTTGAAGGCGGTAGCGCCAATGATTTCTCCTTAGTCATCGGTCGTACTGCTATGATCCCGGGCTTTTCTGAGCAGATAGTAGGTCACAAGGCTGGCGATAAGTTCACCATCAATGTGAAGTTCCCGGATGATTATCATGCCGAAGAGCTCAAGGGCAAGGATGCACAGTTTGAGATTACCGTAAACTCCGTATCCGAGCAAAAGTTACCGGAGCTTGATGACGCTTTCTTTAAGATGTTTGGCATCAACGAAGGCGGCTTAGAAGCTTTCCGCGCTGATTTACTGCGCAATATGGAGCGTGAGCAGAAGCGTGCTTTAAATGTCACACAGCGCAATAACATTTGTGACGCTCTGCTCAACTACTTTGGCGAGTTTGACGTGCCGGCTGAATTAGTCGAGAACGAGCGCAAGCGTTTGTGCGAGGCTGAGGCCATGCGCTTTAAGTCCTACAACATCCCGGTTAAGGAAGACTTATCGGCCGATCCGGAGTATCACAAGCAAGATGCCCTGAATGCCGTTCGTCTGCGCTGCATCTTAGATCTCTATGTCAAGAAGTCCGGTCTGCAGGCGCCGTCTGATGATTCCGTCAACGAGGAATTAAACTTAGTGGCTGACGCCTACGAAGATCCGGAAGCTTTAAAGCAGTCCATTCGTGCCAATAAGGAGCAGTTTAGCGCCATTCGCAATCAAGCCTTTGAGCGCGATCTCTTCAATTACATCCAAAATAGCGCCAAGTGCGAAGTGAAGGAAGAGACCTTCTCTGAGCTCTTACGCGTAGGCCAGATGGGCTTCTAGCTTATTTACTATCCCGCTTAAATTTTGCGGATAGATCAAGCTTACGGCTTTATGCCATAATATTCCCCGCTTTTTAGATACAAGCGGGGATTTTTTTACAGGAGATAGCCATGCAAGAGCGCATGCAGACCTTAGTGCCGATGGTGATTGAACAGACCGGAAGAGGTGAGCGTTCCTTTGACATTTATTCACGTCTGCTCAAAGACAGAGTCATTTTTATTACCGGTGAGATTGAAGATCACATGGCTGATCTAATCGTGGCCCAATTGCTGTTCCTTGAGTCAGACAATCCGGATAAAGATGTTTATCTGTACATCAACTCCCCTGGTGGAGTGGTGACTGCCGGTATGGCCATTTATGACACGATGCAGTACATTAAGCCGGATATTTGTACCTTATGCTTAGGTCAGGCCTGCTCAATGGGCTCATTCCTGCTCTCCGGCGGCACTCCGGGCAAGCGCTTTGCGCTCCCCCATGCGCGCATTATGATTCATCAGCCCTTAGGGGGCTTTAAGGGTCAGGCCTCGGACATCATGATTCATGCCAAGGAAATTGAGCGCATCAAGCATACCTTGACCGAGATTTTGGCCCAAAACTGTAAGCGCCCGCTTGAGGACTTAGAGCGCGACTGCGATCGTGATAACTTCATGAGTGCGCAAGAGGCCTTAGAGTATGGTCTTATCGATAAGGTGATTGTCAGCCGTAACGAGATGATCAAGGAGCAACAGGTTTAATATGCAAGCAAACGATAAGGATAATGCGGGACCTAAATGTATATTTTGCGGACGGGGCAATAGCACCGATCGCACCTTAATTCAATCCGATAGCGGCAGTTGCATTTGCTCAGAATGTGTGATGCGTTGCTATCGCGTGCTCTCCTCGCAAGGCGCGGTGAAGGATGAGGACAACAAAGCCCCGCAGTTGAACTTAAGCCATGCCGGTTTAGATTTAGAGCATATCCCGACCCCGCATGAAATGGCACGGCACTTAAATGATTATGTCATTGGGCAGGAAGATGCCAAAAAAGTGTTGTCGGTGGCCGTGTATAACCACTACAAGCGCTTAAAGCACTCAGAGACGAGCGATGATGTGGAGCTGGGCAAGTCCAATATTTTAATGATAGGTCCCACCGGCTCAGGTAAGACCCTCTTAGTGCAGACTTTAGCACGCTTTTTAAATGTGCCCTTTGCCATGTCCGATGCCACCACTTTAACTGAGGCCGGTTACGTCGGTGAAGATGTGGAAAACGTCATCGTGCGCTTGTTACAAAGTTGCGATTATGACGTGCAAAAGGCGCAGCGCGGCATTATCTATATCGATGAAATCGATAAGATTGCCCGCAAGTCGGAAAATCCGTCGATTACCCGTGACGTCTCGGGTGAAGGTGTGCAGCAGGCACTGCTCAAGTTGGTGGAAGGTACGGTAGCCTCAATTCCCCCTGAAGGTGGACGCAAGCATCCGCAACAGAAGATGATTGAGGTCGATACCTCGCAGATCCTCTTTATTTGCGGTGGTGCCTTTGATGGACTTGATAAGATTGTAGAAAAGCGCGTCTCTAAGAACTCCGGTATCGGTTTTGGCGCTGAAATTTTGGGGCAAAAGGATAAGCTTACCTTAACGCAAAAGTATCAGCGCGTGGAGCCTGACGATCTGGTCAAATTCGGTATCATTCCGGAATTTGTCGGTCGTATGCCGGTGATTACGGCGCTTTCGGAATTAGATCGCGATGCCTTAGTGCGCGTCTTACGTGAGCCTAAAAATGCCATCGTGCGTCAGTTTGAGACCATGTTTAAGCTCGAGGGCGTGGAGCTTATCTTCACGGAAGAGGCGCTACAGGCTATTGCCGATACCGCCATTTCCCGCCATACCGGTGCCCGTGGTTTACGCTCGGTGGTAGAAAGCTTATTGCTCAACACCATGTACGACATTCCGTCGGTACATGATGTCAAGCAAGTGGTGGTCGATGAAAACACGGTGAAAAACGGCTCCGAGCCTTTAGTCATTAAGGCCGATGCCGACGCCTGGGCCTCTAATGCTTAAAAAAGAGGATAGCCGCGCCTTGACCTTAAGCTGCGGCTAAATCCTGTGGGGCAGGTCTTGAAAAAATTCCGACCTGCCCACATATAGATTCATACCTACAGTTTTTTCTTAGTTTACCCATCTTACTTAAATTAAAGGATTTTATGTCAGCACCCAATGAAAAGCGCTCTAGCGCCAAGCGTACGAGCACACCGCCGGTAGCCGCAGTGGAAAATCAAGCTACCACGATTATTTTGCCGCTTATCACCTTGCGGGGCATTGTGGTGATGCCGTACTCCAATGTGCAGATTTTGGCTGCGCGCGAGCAGTCCATTCAGGCCTGTTCGCTGGCTTTGGCACAACAGCAAAACTTAGCGGTATTTTGTCAATTAAATGACAGCGATGAACATCCTACAGCGCAGGATCTCTTGCCGGTGGGCGTGATGTGCTCAGTGCTCGAGGGGGATTTTAAAGATCCTGACACTTATCGTTGCATCATTCGCGGTTTTCATCGCCTCAAACTGTTGCGCATCATTGACGATCCGCAAACTGCCTATCGTCAGGCCGAGGTGGAAATTATTCCCGATGTCCTTGCCACCACCCCGCAAGAGGAGCAAGAGTGGGAGCATTATTTGCATGCTTTGCAGGCATGTTTATTGTCTGCCATCGATAATTCAGCCCAGGCGGTGACGAAATTTATCGACAAGACGGTGCCGCCGGATGCCCTGGAGAGCATTAAACACGAAAAGTCGCTGACCTTTTTGACCGATATGCTCACGCAGGTCATGGCACTTGATAATACCGACAAGCGTTTGTTGCTGGCCGATCCCAATCCGGTTTCGCGCGCCCGCGTCTTGATCTCTTTCTTGTCAGGTTATTCCTATCGCGAGGAATTAATCGACAAGATTCGGCGCGAGGCCAAGCTGTCGATGGAGCGCAATCAGCGCGATTACTACCTCCAAGAGCAATTAAAAGCCATTAAGCGTGAGCTTAAGGTCGATTACGACGAGGATGCGGATGTCGAGGAATATCGGCGCAAATTGGTAGCCCTCAAGGCTCCGGAGGCGGTGAAAAATAAGCTTACCAAAGAGATCAATAAACTGAGCATCATGAGCATTAACTCTGCTGAGAACATCATGGTGCGCAACTATATTGATACCTTATTGTCCATTCCTTGGGAGCAAAGCTCAGAGGTCAATCAGGACGTATTAAAGGCAAAAGAAAGCTTGGATGCCGATCACTACGGTCTTGACAAGGTCAAAGAGCGTATTTTGGAGTATTTGGCGGTACAGGCCCGCTCGGAGGAATTACACGGCCCGATTATCTGTCTCATGGGTCCGCCGGGTATTGGTAAAACCTCATTGGGCGCTTCCATTGCCAAGGCCACCGGACGTAAATATGTGCGCGTGGCATTAGGCGGCTTGCACGATGAGGCAGAAGTGCGCGGCCATCGGCGTACCTATATTGGCTCGCTACCGGGGCGCATTATGCAAAACCTCATCAAGGTGGGGGTCAATAACCCGCTCTTTGTGCTCGATGAGATTGATAAGGTAAGCTCGGATAGCGTTCGCGGCGATCCGGCGGCAGCCTTGCTTGAAGTCTTAGATCCCGAGCAAAATAAGAGCTTTACCGATAATTATGTGGAGCTTGAGTACGATCTGTCCAAGGTGATGTTTGTCGCGACGGCCAATTCGTACAATATCCCGGGCCCGCTACTTGATCGTATGGAGATTATTGATCTTTCCTCCTATACCGAAGATGAGAAGTTCAATATCGCCCGTAAGTACTTGGTGCCCAAGCAATTGCGTGTCAATGCTTTAAACGAGGATGAATTGGAAATTGGCGATGAGGCTTTACGGGAGCTAATTCGTTACTATACCCATGAAGCCGGCGTACGTGGTCTGGAGCGTCTTATCAATGAATTGTGTCGTAAGGTGGTCAAGGAGCGCTTGATGAAAGAGGCACAGCTTGATAAAGAGGGCAAGAAGCTACGTAAGCGCAAGAGTGTGCTTACCGTCAAGACCATCGGCAAGCTCTTAGGTCCGCGGCGTTATGACTTTACCTCCAAGCTTGAGGACAATAAGGTGGGGCTAGTAAATGGCCTGGCCTGGACGTCCTTGGGTGGCGATATCTTGCAGCTTGAAGCGGTGGCCTTGGAGGGCAATGGTAAACATCAGTTGACCGGCAAATTAGGCGAGGTGATGAAGGAGAGCATTAGTGCTGCTATCACCGTGGTGCGTAAGCGCGCGGCAGCCTTACATTTGGCCGCGACCTTCCATGAAAAGTGCGATCTGCATATTCATGTGCCGGAAGGTGCCACCCCCAAAGAAGGACCGTCGGCTGGCATTGGCATGGTGACGGCCATTGTCTCGGCCTTAACGGGCAATCCGGTACGCGCCGATGTGGCGATGACCGGTGAGATTACGCTGCGCGGGGATGTGTTGCCTATCGGGGGTCTTAAGGAAAAGCTCTTGGCAGCTTTACGCGGAGGGATTAAGCAGGTCTTAATTCCGGCAGATAATGAAAAAGATCTGTGGGATATCCCGGATAATGTTAAGCATGGCTTAAAGATCATCCCGGTAAAACGCATTGATGAAGTCTTAGAGCGCGCTTTAGAGCATGATCCCTATAGCTTTATGCCCACGACGATTTGGGCGGAAAATAAGGTACAAAAGGCCTCTGACGAGGTGCACAACAATGCGCTGTCAAATTGTTAGGAGGGCGTAAATGACAGATAATGCCACGACGGCTCAAGCTTCAAGCCAAGCTGCCCCGCAGGCTGCGGAGCAATTTATCGACCGCGCACAAGAGCTGGCAGCTAAGGTGCATGGTTTGGTCACACTCACTCAAAGTGATGCCAAGCCTGCAGATAGCGCGATTTTATTGCGCATTGTTAAACCCTTGTGGGTGACGGCAGAGAATTTATTGCCCGAGCTTAATCATCTGCAGGACTTTTTGACCCAAGAGGAGCAGGAGCAATCTGCCGTGACCTTACGCCATGTGATAGAGGATTTGGAGGAGGATTTGGTCATCCTTGCTTCTGTAGTCAGTAAGTTAGAAAAAGAGCAAGCTTTAAGCAAGAGCGTAGTCAGCACTGCGCGTAAAGCACAATAACTTTACCTCACCTTAGCAGTTGCATGGGAGTAAATACGCACTCCCATGCGCTTTCTTTTGCTCTAAGTCTCGCCATTCTTACCTAAAAAAGTGCTTAAGATCGCATTTATTACAAGAAAACAGGGTAATGCGACAAAAGCTAGGCATAATTACGGTATCAAATCCTAGCCTTACAGGGGGTACCGGGGTTTGCGTGATAGATTTTTCAAGGAGTGAATTGTGAAAAAAGGTGAGTTAGTCGAGAAGGTAGCAGCCAAGGCCAATTTATCGACCAAGGAAGCGGCTGCAGCCGTTAACGCCTTCATGGATGTGGTGCAAGAAGCCCTTGGTGCAGGCGATTCGATTGCTTTAGTGGGATTTGGTACTTTCATGGTGCGTGAGCGTGCTGAGCGCACCGGCCTCAACCCGCGTACGAAGGAAAAATTAGTTATTCCGGCAGTCAAGGTCCCGGCTTTTAAGGCAGGCAAGTCCTTAAAGGATGCCGTTAATAAGTAAGTGTCGCTAAGCAAGCTCCCTTAGCGTGGCGACGAATAATAGCTGATTTGGCAAGATCCCCGTGTAAGCGGGGATTTCTTTGTGCGCACGGCATGTGCATATTTCTTGCGGGTGAAAGTCCCGTGGTCGGGCTGACAAGGCCAAGACCTAGCCTAAGGCAAGCTGTGTCCCGTGAGGGGCAGGGTGAAGGAAGCCGGCGGCAAATCCT